>NZ_AOIG01000016.1:0-191618 GCF_000346635.1 Paenibacillus shenyangensis | reverse complement strand
CCATCTTGTAGGGTACAGTTTAAAATCGAACTGCTGCTTTTGAAGATTGCTATAGTACAACTACACATTCTACATGTATAGTTGGCTAAAATCATTTTAGTCGAGGATTTCGGCAGTGTCGCCAGTGCGTGCACCTGCAGCATTAGCTTCATCTGTATCAATATGCATATCCAGGGCAAAAGAATCGGATACACGTGCAATTACGTTTTCCAGTACCATACCGCGCTCGCCAGACAGACGAACACTCAGTTTTTGCTGATCTTTGATGCCCCATTTTTCAGCATCGGATGTATGGAAGTGAATGTGACGTGCTGCCACAATAACACCTTCCTGAATTTCAACTTCACCAGCTGGTCCTTTGATCAGGATGCCTGGTGTACCTTCGATATTGCCGGATTCGCGCACAGGTGCTTTAACACCAATTGCAAAAGAATCAGTCAGGGAAATCTCCAGCTGTGTTGCCGAACGTGCTGGTCCAAGAATACGCACTTTAGGGAAAGAACCTTTGGAACCTACTACTTCAACAGTTTCGTTGGAAGCAAACTGTCCTGGCTGGGACAGCGGTTTGAATTCAGTCAGCTGGTAACCAGCACCGAACAGAATTTCTACATGCTCTTGGGACAGGTGAATATGACGCGCAGATACACCAACATTTACGATTTTACTCATTTACAATTCACTCCTTATATTGATTTACATTTGTGCTTTGTAACAAATTACACGTACATTGGCATTTGTAAAATGCACACGAATCCATTATACATCTTTTACTATGAAAATGAAAACCAACTCAGCAAAAAGACCCGGCGCTTTCATGAAAAGCAGCCAGGTCTACAGCATACTGAATATTGATCCATTTCATAAGGCTCATATCCAGAAGTCATATGAATCATTCCGATTATCTAGGCTCTACAATCAATTTCATGGCTGTTCTGTCTTCTCCATCAATCACGATATCGGTAAAGGCTGGAATACAAATCAGATCCACACCGCTTGGTGCTACAAATCCTCGGGCAATAGCTACAGCTTTGATCGCTTGATTCAGTGCACCCGCTCCGATCGCTTGAAGCTCTGCAGCGCCGCGTTCACGCAACACTCCTGCCAGGGCTCCTGCGACTGAGTTGGGGTTGGATTTTGCTGACACTTTTAATACTTCCATGATAAGTACCTCCCCTAGGAATGAATGATGGCTTAGCTTCAAAAATGATCGAGATTGCGTCTAGTTAGTATTCGAGGATATGCTTCAAATTCCTTCTTTTCCAAACTTTCGTTTCTGAAAAGAAAGAAAGTTCTCAACAACTCAAGCGGTTAATCCATATACCACTGATCTTCATACATACGGATCTTTTCAATACGCTTGGCACGGCCGGTCTGATCGTCAATTTCGACGAACACTGCATGGAAATGCCACTTTCCTTCACACACCTGGAATCGTGCTGGCAGCTGTGTCTGGAACTTGTACAGTACAGCCTCTTTTTCCATACCGAGTACACCCTCATAGGACCCTACCATACCTACGTCTGTCTGATAGGCGGTACCGCCGGGCAGAATAGTATCATCATTACTCTGCACATGCGTATGGGTTCCAACTACCATGGAAGCTCTGCCTTCCAGATGCCAGCCCATAGCAATTTTCTCGGACGTAGCTTCCGCGTGAAAATCGACCAGAATCGCATTGGTTTTTCCTTTTAACTCATCCATAATCTCGTCAGCCTTGCGGAAAGGGCAATCGATTGCCGGAAGGAATGTACGTCCTTGCAGATTCACAATAGCCAGCTGTTTGCTGCTAACTTTAATGATCGTGTATCCACGTCCAGGCGTATCCGGTGGAAAGTTAGCCGGGCGAACCATACGAGCTTCATCATCGATGAACTCGAAGATTTCCCTATTATCCCATGTATGATTTCCCATCGTAATACCATGAATTCCCAGTGCAAATAATTCATTTGCAATCTTGCGGGTCAGACCGCGTCCTGACGCAGAGTTCTCCGCATTCGCGATAATGATATCCGGGGTATACTTTGATTTTAACCGTGGAAGACTCTCTTTAATCGCTTTACGTCCCGTACTGCCAACAATATCTCCAATAAAAATAACTTTAATGATAATTCCTCCGTCCATTAAAGCAAAAAGTGACCTGCAGACAGGTCACTTTTCGCATCACTCTTTATTTTGCGTAGTCAACCGCCCGTGTCTCACGGATTACAGTGACTTTGATATGCCCTGGATAATCCAGTTCATTTTCAATCGTTTTGGTAATATCACGTGCCAAGCGGAAGCTTTCCGCATCGTCAATCTTATCCGGTTGTACCATAACGCGAATTTCACGTCCGGCCTGAATCGCATAGGATTTTTCGACTCCATCGAAAGACTCGGAGATTTCTTCGAGTTTTTCCAGACGACGGATGTACGTTTCCAGTGTCTCACGACGCGCCCCTGGTCTTGCGGCGGACAATGCATCTGCTGCACCAACGAGCATCGCAATAATGGAAGTAGCTTCCGTATCACCATGGTGAGAAGCAATACTGTTGATAACAACAGGATGCTCTTTGTATTTTTTGGCCAGTTCCACGCCGATTTCAACGTGTGAACCTTCTACTTCATGATCCAGTGCTTTACCGATATCATGCAGTAGACCCGCACGCTTGGCCAGTGTGATATCCTGTCCAAGCTCGGCAGCCATCAGGCCGGTAAGATAAGCGACCTCCATGGAGTGTTTGAGTACATTCTGACCATAACTTGTACGGAACTTGAGGCGTCCCAGAATTTTGATCAGATCCGGATGCAATCCGTGTACCCCTACTTCAAAGGTGGACTGTTCTCCGTATTCACGGATACGCTCGTCTACCTCACGGCGTGCTTTATCTACCATTTCCTCGATACGTGCCGGGTGAATACGTCCGTCAGCCACCAGTTTCTCCAGGGCAGTACGAGCGATCTCACGGCGAATCGGGTCAAAACCGGACAGAATAACAGCTTCCGGCGTATCGTCGATAATCAGGTCGATACCTGTTAACGTCTCCAGCGCACGGATGTTACGTCCTTCACGTCCAATGATTCTACCCTTCATTTCTTCATTAGGCAAGGTGACTACAGAAACGGTAGTCTCCGCTACATGATCAGCTGCACAACGCTGAATAGCGAGTGTGATGATTTCACGAGAGCGTTTATCCGCTTCATTTTTAGCCTGTTGTTCGATATCTTTGATCATTTGCGCGGTTTCATGGCGCACTTCCTGTTCTACATTGCTCAGGATGATGCTGCGTGCATCTTCCATAGTCAGATTGGAGATACGTTCCAGTTCCGATACCTGACTGGTGTAGAGTTGTTCGATTTGCTGCTGTGTCTCTTCGATACGTTTCTCTTTGTTGGCCACTTGTTCTTCTTTGCGTTCCAGTGATTCCAGCTTTTTATCCAGCGACTCTTCTTTTTGCAACAATCGTCGTTCCAGGCGTTGATTTTCATTCCGACGCTCACGAATGTCTTTTTCAGCTTCAGCTCTGAATTTGTGTATTTCATCTTTTGCTTCCAGAACTGTTTCTTTTTTCAGTGCTTCTGCTTCTTTCTTCGCATTCTCTACGATCTGCGCAGCAGCAGTCTCAGCACTGGAAATTTTAGCTTCTGCAAGAGATTTGCGAATAAAATATCCGATCCCGAACCCAAAGAATAATGCGGCAACAACGAGAATTATGACCCAGAGATAACCCATTCTGTTCACCTCCTCGCTGATTCCTCCAAGGTATTCCTTGGGAATTACCATTTTGATGGGTAATGCAATGCTTCATCCCTTTAAATACGTCCATTGCTCATGCGGGTACATGTGCCAATTCCCTCTTCAAGGGAGATAAAACATCTTAATTATTCATACAATCATGATCACAGCAAGCATCCTTCACCTCATTCATCGTCTAACGATTCCAAAAATGACGTAAAAATGACAAACTGCATACATCCATTTTATTATTTGCCAAAAGACATTGTCAAGCAATTGACAGCTCTCTCTTTGACAGCTTGATACAGAAGCAATCGAATACACACATATATGGGCCCGTAAAAGTAACAATAGGATAACAACATGAAGCTGTTATCCCTTTTAGCGACTGACTTTTTTGCCTTGTTGCTTGCTTATGAAGTTAAGAACCATTTTATTATATATCTTCTTCTTCGTGTTCTTCATTTTGTACAGCAGCCAGCGCTTTACGTACCACATCTGACGAATATCCACGTCTCATCAGAAAAGCCATTGTTTTTCTTTTTTTGTCCAGCATCCCACCAGAGGTGCTTCTCCATTTTTTCTCAGCTAATTGGGTAGCTCCTGACAGCTCCTCATCTTCATCAATATTGCCCAGCGCTTCTTCAATATGCTGAGGTTCTACACCTTTCTGACGAAGTTCCTGACGAATCCATACTTTCCCTTTCTTCTGACTCCGCACGCGCTGATTAGCCCACTGCTGTGCGTAGACGCCATCATCAATTAGCTTCTCCTGCTCCAGTCGCTCCAGGGTTACTTCAATAACATGTGGATGGAATTCTTTTTCGCGCAGCTTACGCATGATCTCGGTACGAGTACGTGAACGAAAACTCAGCAGATTAATAGAAGAAGCATAGGCAGATTGACGTTCGTTAGCCTCCATAATTTCTTCCAGTTCTTCTTTGGTAAAGGAAGAACCTTTTAACATCCGATATTTGATCATTACGTCTTCATGTACTCTCAACTTTAGATCACCAAAAAATAAACGATAATGATAACGTGGACGGGTAAGCTGCTCTACTTCACTGATTTCCAATGATTCGCTGGAAGGAAAATCATCAAGCTGCCCAGCTTTCTCCTCAAATTCTTCTTCTAACTCAAAATCTTCCTCATGAGAGGAGGCAGTTTTGTTATTCGGCTTGCGATAGGATCGAAATCGATTCATAAGTTCTCCTTTTTACTTCAATGTTGTTTATCTTTTAGGTACTTATTTAATGCCTGCCTGATCATAGAGAAAAGCGCCTGCACGTATTCTCACGTTCCAGGCGCTTTTTAAAGGTCTGTATTAGACTGGATTATTCAGTTGCTTCTGTGAACAACTCTTGCTCTTCCAGTTCTTCTTTCTTTTTATCTTCTGAACTTGGCTCTTCAACTACTGTAGTCAAGTTGCTCAGCTCACGGATTTTGTTTTCAATAACCAACGCAATCTGTTTATTTTCTTTGAGGAATTGTTTTGCATTCTCTCTACCTTGACCCATACGTTCGCCTTCGTAAGAATACCATGCACCACTTTTGTTAATGATATCTTTTTCAGTAGCGATATCAATCAAGCTACCTTCTCTGGAGATACCTTCACCGTACATGATATCAATCTCAGCTTGTTTGAAAGGAGGAGCTACTTTATTTTTAACTACTTTGATACGCGTACGGTTACCGACTACATCGTTACCGTTTTTGATGGCTTCAATACGACGCACATCCAGACGTACTGTAGAATAGAATTTAAGTGCGCGTCCACCAGGAGTTGTTTCCGGGTTACCGAACATAACGCCTACTTTTTCACGAAGCTGGTTAATGAAGATCGTGATTGTTTTGGATTTGCTGATCGCACCAGAAAGTTTGCGCAGCGCCTGAGACATCAGACGTGCTTGCAGACCTACGTGGGAATCACCCATCTCCCCTTCGATCTCTGCTTTTGGTACCAGTGCGGCTACGGAGTCGATAACGATAATATCAACAGCGCCACTGCGTACCAGAGCTTCAGCGATCTCAAGGCCTTGTTCACCTGTATCTGGTTGGGACAATAACAGTTCATCAATGTTAACGCCCAGATTTTTCGCATATTGAGGATCCAAAGCATGCTCAGCATCAATAAATGCTGCTTGTCCGCCTGCTTTTTGAACTTCCGCAATCGCGTGTAGTGCTACAGTAGTTTTACCTGAAGATTCAGGTCCATATATTTCAACGATACGACCTCTTGGCATACCGCCTGTTCCCAGAGCAATATCCAAAGCAATCGATCCACTAGGTATAACTTCAACTTTCATATGCGTGGATTCTCCAAGTTTCATAACAGAACCCTTACCGAATTGTTTCTCTATTTGACGAAGCGCCATATCCAGCGCAGCACGACGATCTGACAATCAGCTCACATCCTTCTAATGTTTATAGTCTAATTATACTCCATTTTTCAACATTTGCCAAGCTTTTTTCGAACATATATTCGTCTTTTTATACGCCTCCAATCGAACATTACCAATTATTGTAAATTAATTCAACACTACAAATTTACCTGTTTTGGCGGTTCTTCCTGCTTCAAAATGAAAAAAACCGCAGCAATCTGATTGCTGCGGTTCTTCCGTCTGACCTGATCATAACACATTCGATTATAGGTCTGCAACTAATGGACCCATCCATTTTGCTGATGTTCACAGAGGTCCATAATTACTCTGACTCTTACTGATTTTGAGCGATCTGCTCTTCTTGAAGCTCCTTCAGACGCAGCCAGAGGCGATACATAATGCTCTTCGCCGAGCGAATGCGGATCGCTTCGCGATTTCCTTTTAGATTCAATTGGAATACTTGTGTTGGACGATTACGTTCGGCCAATCCTACATAGACCAGACCTACCGGTTTACGCTCTGAAGCACCGGGTCCGGCTACTCCTGTCACAGACACGGCAAAATCCGTATCCAGCAATTTACGGGCTTCGTCAGCCATTACTTCTGCCACTTCTTCACTAACCGCTCCTGGAGCATTCTCGCCTTCCAAGAGTTCATGAGGGACATTCAGCAGCTTCTCCTTCATCTCGTTGGAGTAACTGACTACGCCCCCCATAAATACCAGTGCACTGCCCGGAATACGGGTAAGGTTCTCCATAATCAGACCGCCTGTACAGCTCTCAGCAGCTGCCAGGCTCAATCCCATACCTGTCATCATAAGCAGGATCTGCTCTTCAATCGTAATATCCTGATCGGCATACATATGGTCTGGAAGACGTTTACGGATTTCTGCTTCCATATTTTTAAGCTTTATACTGGCTTCTTTTTCCGAATCGGCCTTGGTAGTAAGACGAATAGTGACTTCGGCTTCTTTGGCATAAGGAGCAATAGTCGGATCAGTCTGGGCACTGATCAGATCCAGCAATCCATCTTCCAGTGCCGATTCTCCGATTCCTGCAAACTTGAGCATTTTGGAATAAATCGGCTGCTCATCCGACAACACATTTTTTGCAAGCCATGGTCTGGCCTGGTTCTCAAACATCGGCTGCAGTTCTTTCGGTGGACCTGGCAGCACAATATAATGCTTGTCTTCCTGAGATACGGCAATACCAACAGCAAGTCCAACTTCATTATCAAGCGGATCACTGCCTTCCAGAATAATCGCCTGACGACGATTGTTCTCTGTCATGGGCTTATCGCGACCTTCAAAAAATGATTCGACTTTCTTCATTGCTTCCGGATAGATATGCTGGGATCGGCCAAGCACTTCTCCCAATGCGTCCTTAGTAAGATCATCCTGTGTGGGCCCGATTCCACCCGAGAACAAAATCACATCAGCCCGACTGCTAGCCAATTCGATCGCCTGTTTCAAGCGATTCAGGTTATCGCCAACAACGGTCTGATAATATACATCTATGCCGAGGTAAGACAATTGCTGTGATAAATAGCGTGCATTGGTATTGGTAATCTGTCCGAGCAGCAGCTCCGTACCTACTGCTATAATTTCCGCTTTTACTGATTTCATCGTTTTGTCTCCCCCTTGTTATCCTATACAGTGTAATAGATATGTCTGATAAAATAGCTTGATTTTACTAATTAATAGGCTCTGCCAAATGGCTGTATCCACAGAAAACGGCAATAGAGAATCCCCTATTGCCGCTCTTTATATATCACCCATTTTTTACATATAGAAACATTCTTTATGAATTGGACAGATGAATCAGATGTTTGTTTTTGATGAAATAATCCACACCTGAATACAATGTAATCAGTGTAGCTGCCCAGATCGCAATCTGATCAAAAGGAATTCCCAAAAGTGCAAACGGGAAATTATTAATCATCAGTGCTACGATTGCAACAATCTGGGTAATCGTCTTAGCTTTCCCCCAATTACTGGCTGCCACTACCGCACCTTCGAGCAGAGCAATCTGACGCAGACCGGTAATTGCAAATTCACGGAAAATAATAATAATTGCCATCCAGGCTGCACATTTATCTAAAGAGACCAGCGATATAAGCGCAGCAGATACAAGAAGTTTATCCGCCAGAGGGTCGAGCAACTTGCCTAGATTGGTTACCAGATTGCGACTACGCGCAATATGTCCGTCAATGCCATCCGTACTCGCAGCGATAATAAAGATCAGTGCGGCAATCAGATCATTATAACTCAGTTGAAATGTGCTTCCAATGCGGATTACCTGTTCACCGAAAGGAAAATCAATAAGCAAAAACAGCATCATGACCGGTACCAGACAGATTCGGGCAAGTGTTATGCGATTCGGCAGATTCACAGCGCACCTCCTATACTGATTACAGCCTGATTATTCAGTGGCTGATATGTAACTGCATCTGATCCCGTCTTGTTTTTCATATAACTTGCAGCCTCCATCAGCTCTGTAACGCTAAGTTACATGCCACTTTATTTCATATTGGTAAATTGCAAATCCAATGACAAATCCGCTTTGCGCAGCAGCTGAATAACAGCTTGCAGATCATCTCTGCTCTTGCCGGTTACACGCAGCTGTTCTCCCTGAATCTGGCTTTTCACTTTGAGTTTGGAATCACGGATCAGAATATTTATTTTTCTGGCATTGTCCTGATCTATTCCCTGTTTTAGTTTGAGACGCTGACGTACGGTTCCCAGTGAGGCAGATTCAATGGAGCCATATTCAATATTTTTAACAGGTAATCCCCGCTTTATCATTTTAGCCTGTAAAATTTCAATTAGTGCTCCCAGTTTGTACTCGTCATCAGAGATCAGTACAAGGGTATCTTTTTCCAGGGTCAATTTACTTTTACTGCCCTTAAAATCATAACGGCTTGCCAATTCCTTTTCCGTCTGATTAATGGCATTGGTCATCTCCTGCATATCTAGTTTGGATACAATATCAAATGAACTTTCTGAAGCCATGTTGTCTCCCCCTCTTTATTCATTAAATTATAGGTGAAATTCTGCGGCAAGTCTAATCCTTGTCAGAGCCATCCTGTTCAAAAAAAGACCTGATTCATATTAAACCATTTCTGCTATTCTCATACCGATTTGGGCTACCCCATGGGAAAAGGATATCCACTGTTCACATAACAGAACAGCGGATATCCTTTGATGACAAAATCAGTTGCCGTCTGTTGAAGAATCTGTCGTACCAGTCGTTGAGGTCGCATCCGTACTGTCTGTTCCCTCGGTAGTATCTGTTGTACCAGTACTGTCTGTTCCTTCAGTAGCAGTACCTGCAGCTGCATCTTCCTTAACCCATTTCAATACAATACGAGACGTCGCTTTGCCATCTGTAATTGTCTGGCCATTGATCGTAATCTTGGTTGCCGGAGAATTACCGGATTTGATAAACAAACTGCTGTCTGTCAGATCATAAGACAGGCTCTGCCCACTCTGAGTATTATCATAGAACAGGCGCTCTCCACTGGTATCTGCTGATTTGTAGACTTCCAGCCAGCTTTGACCTGTTGCTTCGATATTTACTTTCAATGGCGTTGTACCCGTATAATTAACATTGAAAAGGGTATTACGGCCTTCTTTGCCAGCTTCGGTAATTACCGGGTTGGCAGAAGTATCGGTAGTTGTACCTTCTGCCGTCTCCGTGCCTGTCTCCGTTGTACCATCTGTCGATTCAGTACCTCCAGGTGTCTGCTCGGTTCCTGTGCCGGATGGCTGCTGTTCAGTACCCGTAGTGTCACTTGGTTGCTGCTGGCCTGTATTTTGCGACGGCGGTGTTGTTGTGTTAGGCGTCGTTGCGGTTGGTTGTTCCTGCTTTGGCGGAGTCGTATTATCGGCAATATCGGGTGCACCGTTTTGCTTGATAACAAAGATCCATACCAGTACGATAATCAGAATCGGAAAAGCCCACATCAATACAGTCGACAGCCATTTACCGCTGCGGCCTGTTGAAGCAGTACGTCTAGCCGATCGGCGCTGCTGCACTACAGGCTCCATGACCGGTTCCGGTTCTGCCTCCGGTACTGCATCCTGATGTTCTTGTAATAATTCATCTGCATTTAACCCTACAGCCTCTGCATAGGTCTTGATAAAAGCCCGTACATAGAAACTGCCCGGGAGCACCTTGAAATCACCCGCTTCGATGGCTTCCAAATAGCGCTTGCGTATTTTTGTCATTTCCTGTACATCATCGAGCGATAAACCTCTAGCAAGGCGGGCGTCTCTTAATTGGCGACCCAGATCTGACATACTATTACCTCCTGATTAGATTGTTTTGTAGCTATTAAATATCGTCCGTATAACTTTCGGTGAATTTATCATAGACGATCTCTTCATCCGGATTGTTACGCAGTTCAATAATAATATCAAAATCGCTGTAGTCGTAATCCGACTCTCTGACAAAAATATCCGGATGCTCAATAACCTTGGTACTCTGCATCTGCATAATATTTTGCAGCAGTTCATGGTGGCGCTCATTGGAACGAATAGTACTGACGATGCCATCAATAATAAATACATTGGCATCATTCATTTCTTCCTCGGACAGCTGGCTGCGCACTGTCTGTCTCAGCAGCGTCGAGGATACGAATGTCCAGCGTTTCATGGCGCATACGCTACCTGCAATAATGGACTCTGTTTTACCTACACGCGGCATTCCACGCAGACCGATAATCTGGTTACCCTCACGCTTGAATATTTCACCCAAAAAGTCCACAAGTAAACCAAGCTCTTCTCTTGTAAATCGGAACGTTTTCTTGTCATCGGAGTCACGTTCGATATAACGGCCATGACGAACTGCCAGAATATCGACCAATTTGGGTTGACGCAAAGCAGTAATTGTAATATTGGTTACTTTGGCCAGCATATCGCCAAGCAATACGATTTTCTCATCATCATCCGATTCCAGCAGCATCCCTCTGGTTTTGCCCTCCACACCATTAATCGTGCGAATATTCACATTGAGCATTCCGAGCAAAGACGCCACATCCCCAAGCAACCCAGGACGGTTTTTATGTATCCTGTATTCCAAATACCATTGTTTTAATTCCACGTTCACCTCGAACCTTTCTTCCCGTTCCTGTAATGAATCTCTTCATTATCTGCGGGCGATGTATATCAGATTAATAAATCCGTGCCAGTACAATACATTTGTTCATTTATACATGAAAAGCAGTCGCTCCCATCGAATCGCATACTGCTGTCAGCTTCAAGTCCTTAACACGTTAATGATATATAAAATGATATAGAAAGGCAAGCCGCGAAAGGTAACAACTTTGGAATGCGAATGCCTGTTCTCAACCTGTAGATTACTGTTAATAACGCATAGAAGCCTCTATGCAATAAGCTAGAAGCTTCTCTGTATAAATAGGTTACTCAGTAGCACAATTGTTCAGGTCAGCCAGCCTCCATTGGGACTGACGATCTGCCCGGTCATATAACCGGACTCGGGCAATGACAAAAAGTACACCATGGAGGCAATCTCATCCGGCTCTGCAATACGTCCAGCCGGGATATCTTCCTCCAGCATTTGCAATTCATCCTGCTGCAAATGAGCAATCATTTCAGTCCTCACTGCTCCAGGTGCAATAGCATTGACTGTAACACCGGATGGAGCCAGCTCCTTCGCAAGCGCTTTGGTGAAAGCGTTCACGCCGCCTTTGCTCGCCGAATACAGTACTTCACACGATGCTCCTGTCATTCCCCATATACTTGATACATTAATAATACGTCCATACTGCTGACGAATCATATACGGCATAAAAGTTTGTGAGCACAGGAACACAGCCTTGAGGTTAGTAGAAATTACTTCGTCAAATTCTTCGTCACTCATATCAGCCAGCATACCATAGTGGGATATCCCTGCGTTATTAACCAGAATATCCGGCTGCATATTATGCAATTCCAGCTTCTCCTGCATACGGCGGATATTCTCGCGGCTGCGCAGATCAGCAGATATGGTAAGCACCCGGACGCCGTATTCCAGACAACTCCGGGCTACTTCATTGGCCTGTTCATGGGAGTGGCGGTAATGAACCACCACATTCATACCAGCCATCGCAAATCTTTTCGCGATGGCTGCCCCTATTCCCCGACTGGCTCCAGTGACAAGTACTGTCATTTCGGAAAATAACTTGCGGTCTCCTATACGCTCTTCACTCATGGACTAACAACTACTGATACTGCCAGTTGATCCCAATTCATATGATCGCGCAGACGCTGGTTGACATCTTCCAGAGTAAGAGATTCATAAATCGGAAGTATAGCAAAGAAATCACTATCTTTAAACCGATTACGGGTAAATTCATGAGCAATACTTTCCGGCGAGTTTAGCAGACGCAGATAATTACCGATACGCTTGCGCAAAGAGCGATCAAATGCTTCTTGGCTAAAGCCGGTTTCGACTATTTTACCGATCTCTTCCTGCAGGCGCTGTACAAGCAGTTTGGGATCACGTGTATCGCCGCCAATCATGGAGTAGGCATATTCCGATGTACCGGTATAATCATAGCCAAAGTCGTCTGAGATCAAATCTTCATCATACAGCTGTTGATACAAAGCCGTACTGTTACCGAGCAGCAGATCCAACATTAGCTTGGTCACCAGATTTTTGCGCTGTAATGCTTCTCCGGTAAGACCGTCTGCTGTTTCCTTGAATCCCATGAGGAATTTGGGCTGGGATACGGGAAGCTTGATTTCTTTCCATTTCTCCCCGACTGCTGCTGGCTCTTGTTCGAAGTAGCGGTTAATCTGACCTTGAGGCTCATAATTTTTGGCGGCCTGGTTACGACGTACCTGTTCAATCACCTGCTCCGGATTCACACCTCCTACTACAAACAGCATCATATTAGATGGATGGTAAAAGGTATTGTAGCAGCTGTATAGCGTATCTTTGGTAATCTCGCTAATCGATTCAATGGTACCGGCAATATCAATACGCACTGGATGTTTCTGGTACATCGCTTCAATCAGTCCGTAATAGACACGCCAGTCAGGATTATCATTATACATCTGGATTTCCTGACCGATAATTCCTTTTTCTTTATCCACATTCTCTTTGGTAAAGTATGGATTCTGCACGTAATCTAGCAGAGTATTGAGATTGTCTTCAATTTGTTCCGTAGCGGAAAACAAATATACCGTTTGATCGAAGCTGGTAAACGCATTGGCCGATGCTCCCTTGGCGGAGAACTTGGAGAATACATCCACACCATCCGGCTCTTCGAACATTTTATGTTCCAAAAAGTGAGCTATACCATCCGGTACCTGTATTTCTTCTTGTCCTTCTACCTGGAAATGGTTATCGACAGAACCATAACGCGTTGCAAAAGTAGCATAGGTTTTCTGGAATCCTTCTTTGGGAAGCACATATATTTCAAGTCCATTATCCAACTTCTCATGGTACAGTGTTTCCTGTAAACGGTCATAACGAATACTTTCCATTATAGTTACGCCTCCTTCTGCCCTGTCAAAAAGTAAATGGTATCCAGTTGGAGTACACTGGAAGCTGCCTGAATCTCGTCTGCAGTAATGTGCTCGATCGCTGTAAGCAATTCATCCACACTGCGTTCCTTATCAGAGAACAATCCGTTAAAGTCATAAGCGATCATCTGGTACGCCGAGTCTCTCGATTCCAGCAGATCATTGCGGATCAATGCCTTGGTTTGTGAAATCTCGGATTCACTAATATCACCAGCCTGCAGATTGGCAAGCTGCTGACGAATAATTTCCAGCGCTTTATCAAAATTCTGTAATTCAATACCAGATTGGATAGTTGTAATGCCTTTGTACGGATCAAAGCGTGAACCTACATAATAAGCGAGGCTTTCTTTTTCACGTACATTCATAAACAGCTTGGAATGCGGGAATCCGCCCAGAACTCCATTGGCTACAAGCGCAGCGGCATAACGCTCATCGCTATACGTAATCGGCGTGCGCAGACCCATATTCAGTTTCCCCTGACTAACTGCCATTTCCTCTACGACCTGTCGTACTTCGGGAGCAGCCGGACGCGGTACTGCCGGTGTATACATGACCGGAGCAGAACGGTTCACCTGGAAATGCCGGCTGACCAGCTGCATGACTTCATCCAGTGTAGTATCTCCTACGATATACAGATCCATGCTGCTGTTAGAGAGCCATTGCTGATACTGTTCATAGATGCTGGCACCATCCAGCTGATCAAGTACATCCATTTTGCCAAGTGCACTTAAACGATATGGTTCGTCTTTGCACATTTCCTGAATACAGCGCTCTGCTGCATATCGTATTTTGTCATCAATGACCGCTTCCATGCGTTTGCGTACATTTTCGCGTTCAGCTTGAACATATTTATCACGGAAACGATTATTTTCCAGTACAGGACGCGTAACGGTCTCTCCCAGAAAAGCCAGCGAACGTGACAGCAGTGGTTCGTCCGAAGCTACAAATGAATCATTGATTGTATCCATACGCAACTGCGCCATCTGGTAATCGCCTTTTTTATATACATCAAATCCAAAACCTGCTCCATACATATTCTCCAGTGCTTCACGGAAACTGGTTGTCTCTGGATAGGTCTCTGTTCCTCTACGCAATATAAACGGAATCAGCGCTGTAGGTGTTACTGTATCTTCTGCAAGTGGTACACCCATATAGAGGGATACCGCAAATGTTTTAAAGCGTGTTGTCGGCATGACATGCACACGGATTCCATTCACTTCACCGCGTTCAAATCCTGTAGTATTCAACGTCAAAACCCCTTTATCGAGCAAAATTGATGAAACTGTCGTACTTACTATTTTATACTACCCCAATTGCAAGAAGCAAACCGTATCCTTTCCTGCCTCTTGTTCCTCTGAGTCTTCTGTACCGGAAAAGACTTGAATAACCTATGACCCGGGTCTGAATTTGAATCCATACTTGCAAGCTCATTTTGTTACCCGGGCTTTTTATGTTAAAATCGAGACTCTGGTATACATAGGCCTTCATTATTACAAAATTAGTGCTCTGGGGAAATCGCACGAAACTATTTATGAAATCACCGCGTCTATATACATAGGATAACCAGACGAGGGAAGGCCTATCCAAATTCACAACAGAAGGAGTTAGATGAACAAACATGAAACTCAAAAAAAAACCCGTGATTATTGCCACTGTGTCTGCTCTTGCTATTTCCGGAAGCATTTTTGCCAATAGCACCTATGCTTCGCAGGCTACACAACAGCTGAAGGCTGCTTATAACAATATCAAGGTTATGTACAACAGCAAAGAAGTAGCAATTGACCCGGCGTACGAACCATTTATGGTCAACGGAACTACATACATCCCTCTGCGGATGATGGGAGATGCCTTTGACAAAAAAGTAACCTGGGATAATACAAACAAAATTGTAAGTGTAGCGGATAATACTCCAGCTATCCCACAAACGACTGTAGATTCACTGAATGCACAAATTCAGAGTCTGCAGACCCAGCTGACTACTGCCAATTCTCAAATCACTGCCAAAGATGCGTCTATTACCGATCTGAATAACCAGATTGCTACGCTCAAAAAAGAAAATGAAAAACTGAACGATGAAATCGATGATAAGGGTGGTTCCAGCAGTACAACGATGACCCGACTGGAAAAAGACCTCAATAGCGAATATGGTGATTACAAAGGTACAGGTGCCGATATCGATCTGAGCGGTAGTTCCAGCAAAGTCAAAGTTACTATTACAGTGAATGAAAATTCCTGGAACGATACGTCCACTTCTAATCGCAATAAGCTTCTACAGGGTATTGCTGATGATATTAGAGACAACAGATCTTATGATAGTGCGAATATTACGGGAAATGTAGTCAACAAAAACTCCAAAACGCTGATTACTTTCAAAACCAACAGCAGCGGTACAGTAGTATTGGGTTCTACTGTTAATCTTACTGATCTGCAAAAACAGCTAAATGATAGCTTTGGCACTTATCAAGGCATCAAGCTGAGTCTTGAAGTTTCCAATTCGGATGATGAATCTGTAGTATTCCGCGTTTATGTGAACAAATCGGATTGGAATTCGCTTTCTTCCTACCAGACGCGTAATGTGCTGAACAGCATTGCCAGCGATATCGACAAAGCTTATGGTAATCTGGGCTTTGACATCTACGGTTTTGTGTATGACAGCTCCAACCGCAGTTCGGTTATTCAAAGATACGAATAAGATTTACAATGAATAAGAAGCTGTATAGTTATTGAACGATTGATCGATCTACTACAAGCCCCTCTTCTATCGTATTGGAAGAGGGGCTTTTTATGTTATATAACTCTTATAAGCAGGCTACCTAACTGCATTAGATTAGTTTGATGCATTATCTATTTAGTACAATATAAGAGACACTTAATAAAAAAGCCGCCTGTCCATAAATAATGGTGGACAAGCGGCTTTTTATTAGCTTTAGTTACTTCTGCTATATTTCATTGGTGTATTAGCTACCGGTATTGATCTGATGATACTGTTCCGGCGAAATAAGCACTTCACGCGGTTTGCTTCCCTCGTATGGACCAACTACACCATGGGCTTCCAATGAATCGATCAGACGTGCAGCACGTGTATAACCGACACGCATCCGACGCTGCAGAAGCGATACCGAGGCCTGCTTGGCTTCGATTACAATCTGCATCGCTTGATCATAAAGTTCATCCTTCTGTTCATCCATTGCAGCAGCAGTATCGTCAATTTCCGGAACGATATCATCATTATACTGGGCTTCACCCTGACTGCGGCAGTATTCTACAATCGTCTCGACTTCCTGATCCGACATAAAGGCTCCCTGTACACGTACCGGCTTGGAAGAACCAACAGGCATGAATAACATATCGCCTCTGCCCAGCAATTTCTCGGCTCCACCCATATCCAGAATCGTCCGGGAGTCAATCTGGGAAGAAACTCCAAAAGCAATCCGGGACGGAATATTGGCTTTGATTACCCCTGTAATAACATCTACCGAAGGACGCTGGGTAGCAATAATCAGATGAATTCCGGCTGCCCGTGCCATCTGGGCCAGACGGGCAATCGCATCCTCCACATCTCCTGCTGCAACCATCATCAAGTCTGCAAGTTCATCGACAATAACAACAATATACGGCAGAATCGCATCGGGATTATCTTTCATCAGATTGTTATAACCTTCCATATTGCGCGTGCCCGATTTGGAAAAAAGATCATACCGTTTTTCCATTTCCACTACTATTTTCTTCAACGCCAGTGAAGCGCGGCGCGGATCGGTAACGACCGGTGCAAGCAGATGCGGAATACCATTATAGATATTAAGTTCGACCATTTTGGGATCGACCATCAGGAATTTCACTTCATCCGGCTTGGCTTTGTATAGAATACTCGTGATAATCCCGTTAATACATACTGATTTTCCTGATCCTGTAGCACCAGCTACCAGCAGATGGGGCATTTTGGCCAGATTACCGACAATGGTCTGTCCAGCGATATCGCGTCCAAATGCAATTGACAATTTGGCTTCGGATTCTTTGAAAATCTGGGTCTCCATAACTTCACGCATTGTGACCATAGAGACTTCATTATTTGGCACTTCAATACCAATAGCGGACTTCCCTGGAATTGGCGCTTCCATACGGATATCCTTGGCTGCCAGAGCCAGTGCAATATCATCGGTCAGACCTACAATCCGGCTTACCTTGACGCCTACATCCGGCTGAATCTCATAACGTGTAACCGCAGGTCCACGGACCACTTCCAGTACTTTTGCTCTTACGCCAAAGCTCTCCAGTGTAGTCTCCAACTTGCGGGCGATTACCATGTAATCATTCTGATCGCTGGCACTGGCAATATTTTTGGGCATAGCAAGCAGCTGGAAAGGCGGCAGCTTATAAGGTTTCGGTGGTGGCGGTGCAGGAACAGGTATTACTTCTTGTGCTTCAGAATCCCTGTTTTCTACGGCACCACTTTCTGTTTGTTCGTTAGCTTCAACCGTAAGTCCTTCAGCGGTACTCTGATCACTCAAATCTGTCCCTGAAGCCATCCTGCTGTTCGGAAAACTGGCTGCTCCCATATCTGCTGACAGTACAGCCGAATCGGGTGAGGATGCAGAATGATCGAGACTGTAATCTGGATTGGATTCGCTTGATGAAGACAAAGGTTCTGCTCCATGATCTTCCGGCTGATCTCCGGAGCGTTCAGAACGAATTTGCTCAAAAAAGTCCCTGATAATCAGAGGCTTCTCACGTGTTGCAGAATCAGACTGTAGGTCGGGCTCCATCTGAGCATTATCCCACAGATCCTCTTCATCCTGTACTGCAGAGACCTGCTGTGTGTCTTTTACCGAAGAAGTTGCTGCTGTCTTGCCAACATGCTCGGCAGCTGTATATGCTTTTATAGTTTCTTTTAGATGATCAGGTACATTTCCATATACAGTTTCTGCCTCTTCGATTGGATCAGGCTCAGAAGCCGATTTGCGTCCCCATGCGAATAATCCTTTTTTCTTATGAGGATGATCTTCCTCGTCAGCATACTCTTCTTCCGATTCATCATAGGATTCCAGCTCTGCTGCTTCTGAAGCCAGTTCGCGTTCACGACGCTGTTCGGCGAGAGCTTCACGAGAAGCGTTCCATTGCGACTGTACAGCTGTTCCTGCTTTGGCTCCATACATACGCATACGTTCCAGTAAATCGACCACAGACAGCTGAGTGATTAGCATCAAGCTGATCACCAGCATAACTCCGGCGATTAATTTGGTGCCAATCACACCAAACAGCATCATGAACAGCCACATCTGTACAGCACCAACATAACCTCCCGCCGCCTGCCGTGCTGGTAGTGAGAGTAGCTGATCCTCTGGTACATAAAGGAGTACACTCCATAGCGTCAATGTACATACAAGCATAACCAGACCGCTCCATCGACTGTTCCATCCCTGTGCCCAGCGCTGCCGCAGCATGGTCATTAATCCGATATAGGCTCCCGCCAGAGGAAGTACAAAGTACATTTTCCCCAGAATAAATGACGTTATGTAATATAGAAAATGTCCGACAGCTGCCTGACGGGATAAAGCAATGACCGATATCGTAATGAGAATGATTCCGTAAATTTCATATTTTAACAGGCTCAGTGCGGGAGCCTTGGGTTTACGTTTACGGCTTGTTGTTTTGCGCCTTGTCGTCTGCGTAGTTTTGGTTGTTTTGCGCGCAGTGGATGGCGGCGATTTGCGGGTTGATTTTTGTGTTGTTTTAGGTTTATCGGCCGTTTTGGTCTTAGCCACCTGTCACCACCTCCAATGCATTATTATATCACACTCTACCCGGTATAGGGCTCCTTTGTACCGGTATATTTACTACTGGATTCTCATAACATTACGATCTGGTTTCATTCATTTTTCATTCATCCAAATTGCAATAAAACTTTAGATTTTTGATTTTGGACATGACAAAACCCCTGTCCTCGCATGGGACCGTCCAATATACCATGCGAGGAGCAGGGGCGACTGGTTGCCTCTTACTCGTTATGCTTATTTAACATGTGATTAAACTTCCATAATGATTGGCAGAATCATAGGTCTACGGCGTGTTTGCTCATACAGGAAGCGGCCCAGTGCGTCTTTTACGCTAGTCTTCAGGGAAGCCCACTCATTTACATTTTCACTCATCAGACGCTGCAGTGTGCTGGTTACGATGCGGTTCGCTTCATCCAGTAATCCTTCGGATTCACGTACATATACAAATCCGCGGGAGATGATATCCGGACCGGATACGATCTGGCCGTTCTGCTTGCTCAGTGTAACTACAACGACCAGGATGCCATCCTGAGACAGCAGTTTGCGGTCACGCAGTACGATATTACCTACATCACCTACACCCAGACCATCGATCAGTACGTTACCGGAAGTAACTTTACCGGCTTTGCGTGCAGAGCCACCATGGATCTCTACTACATCACCAATATCTACGATAAAGATGTTATTAGGATCTACACCAACGGATTCGCCCAGCAGAGCATGTCTGCGCTGCATACGGTATTCACCGTGAATCGGCAGGAAGAATTTTGGTTTCATCAGGTTAAGCATCAGTTTGAGCTCTTCCTGGGAACCGTGACCGGATACGTGAACGCCCGGGTTAGCACCGCTGTAAAATACGTTAGCACCAAGACGGAACAGCTCATCGATTGTACGGCCGATATATTTTTCATTACCCGGTACTGGTGTAGCCGCAATAATAACGGTATCTCCAGGCAGGATATCTACTTTGCGATGTGTGGAACGGGCCATGCGTGTCAGCGCTGACATCGGCTCGCCCTGGCTGCCAGTGGACAGGATAACAACACGGTCCGCTGCCATTTTATTTACTTCTTCAGGCTCAATCAGCATTCCATCCGGAATCTCCAGATAACCCAGATCTTCGGCAATGCCTACTACGTTAACCATACTGCGTCCGATAACGGTAACTTTACGGCCTGTAGCTGCTGCTGCATTGATAACCTGCTGAATACGGTGTACGTTGGATGCAAATGTAGCTACAACCACACGCTGTGAAGCTTTGCGGAAGATATCTTCCATTACAATCCCTACGTTTTTCTCGGAAGGCGTGTACCCTGGTCTGTCAGCATTGGTACTGTCGGACAGAAGCGCCAGAACGCCTTTGCTTCCGATTTCAGCCATGCGCTGCAGATTGGCAAACTCATCATTGACCGGAGTATGGTCGAATTTGAAGTCACCTGTGTGTACAACGTTTCCTTCCGGGGTAGCCAGGCAGATACCGACGGAATCCGGAATACTGTGATTGGTACGGAAGAACGTAGCTGTCAGGGTGCTGCCTAGCTTCACTTCCGAATCTTCATTAATCAGAATCCGTTTGGTTTCGCCAAGAAGGTTAGCTTCCTTCAATTTGTTCTCTACCAGACCGATAGTTAATTTGGTACCGTATACAGGCACATTCAGATGTTTCAGTACATACGGCAATCCGCCAATATGATCCTCGTGACCGTGTGTTAAAAGGATACCGCGAACTTTGTCACGGTTCTCTGTCAGATAAGAAATGTCTGGTATAACGATATCAATACCCAACATATCTTCTTCCGGGAATTTGAGACCGGAGTCTATTACGACAATATCATTTCCATACTGGACAACATACATGTTTTTACCAATTTCACCGACGCCGCCCAGCGCAAAGATCGTCAGTTTTTCGTTGTTTGTTTTTTTGGACAATGTAATCTATACCTCCTATGAATGTTGGACGTCGTTTTAATATTTATAAACAAAAAATGATACACTTATACATACGTTATTTGGCAAAACTAACCAAAATGTTGGCTATGACAATATAAACTGGCTGTTCCGCCAATTGAATATGCAAGAAACCAGCATCCGAAAGTTTCATTTTCTTGCATGGTTTGCCGATTTTACCGAACGCTCTGCCTGACAAAGAATTCTATCAGCAAACTCTATTACTTTATACCGCACCCAGTCACTTGAGAATATTATACATGATTAAAAAACAAAAACACAAGTCATGTTTATTGGATGTTATTATAGCGTATGTAAAATCCTTTTGTAGCAAGGAATTTCCGCTCTCCCAAGATAGAGTTCCTTTTCTTCTCGAGAAGTTCTGTACAGATTCTATCCGTTTATTTGCATAAAAATAGCCGCCTGTTCCCAGACGGCCATAATTACTGTATTCAATACTACTGGTGAATCTATTGAAAAGGTCATCTTACCCCTTGCCCATTAAATTACAGCAACGCATCGATAAATTCACGTTCAGCAGCAGATGGAGCCAGCAAAGGCAGACGTACATTACCATTGCCGTATCCTCTTTGGAACATCGCATATTTCACTGCAGCCGGGTTAGGCAATGGATCCGGGCAAGCAAATAATCCCTGGAACAAAGGCAGCAGTTTTTGATTGATATGAGCTGCTTTTTGATAGTCTCCCTGCAGATGTGCCTGAATCATCTCGGCCATCTCGTCACCAGCTACATGGCTGGCTACACTGATAACACCATAAGCACCCACTGCAATCGCAGCAAAGCATGTTGCATCATCACCGGAATATACCCGGAATCCTTCAGGAGCATGTCCTGTAATATGTGTAACCTGCTCGATCGTGGCACACTCCTTGGTTCCAACGATATTATGGATCTCTGCCAGTTTCAGTGTCGTTGCTGCTGACAGACTGACTACGCTGCGTCCGGGTACATTGTAAAGAATAACCGGCAGCTCTGTCGCTTCGGCAATTGCTTTGAAATGGGCATACAGACCTGCCTGGCTAGGCTTGTTGTAATAAGGTACCACAAGCAGTACACCATCTACACCCAGCTTGGCTGCTTCCTGTGTCAGATGAATAGAGTGTTTGGTATTGTTACTACCGGTTCCTGCAATGATCTTGCAGCGACCCGCTGCATGCTTGACAGCAAAATCAAACATCTCCAGCTTCTCTTCGTCGCTGAGTGTTGGTGATTCACCGGTTGTTCCACATACGACGAGCGATTCCGACTTTTGCTCATTGATCAAATAATCTATTAGCCGGCCTGTCGCTTCCCAGTCGATCTCATCCTGATCATTAAAAGGAGTAATCATTGCCGTCATTAATCTTCCAAAATCCACCACTAAACTTCCTCCTTCGATAGAGGGCCTGCGCCCATCAGACATGCAGCTGGAACTGATTATGCAGCGCTCTTACGGCCTGCACCATATCTTCCTTTTTTACCAGCACCCATATGGTAGTATTGGAATCTGCTGATTGCAGAATAGATATATTCTGTTCACTAAGTGCTGCAACAATCCGGGCCATAATGCCTGGCACTCCGTTAATCCCGCCTCCGACAACAGATACTTTGGCACAGCCGGACAAGATCGAAGGACGAAGATTCATCTCTTCCAGTACAGCCTGTGCACGCTGCGCTTCATTGTCGAACACGGTATATACCGCACCATAAGGGGTAACATTAATAAAGTCTACGCTAATCCGGTTTTCAGCCATGGACTGAAATACTTTGAGCTGCAGCTGATCAATGCCTTCCTGCTGTCCTACGGTAATCTGGGTCACATTATTTACATAGGTAATCCCGGTTACGAAACGGTCTACGACACCACCAGGTGAATCTACAAACTGTTCCGGTTGGGTAACCAGCGTGCCTTCCCCTTCTGCAAATGTGGAACGGACACGTACAGGTACCTGTGCCTGCATTGCAATTTCCACAGCACGCGGATGAATAACCTTGGCACCCTGATGAGCCATATTGCAGATTTCTGTATAGCTCACATAAGTAAGCGGCTTGGCGTCTTCCACAATACGCGGATCAGCGGTCAAAATGCCGTTTACATCTGTATAAATATCTACCATGTCGGCATGCAGTGCAGCACCAAGCGCTGTAGCGGATGTATCGCTGCCTCCGCGTCCGAGAGTAGTCATATCTCCCAATTCACTTTGCCCCTGAAAACCGGTCACAATAACTACTTTGCCGGCTTCCAGCTCGCGCAGTACCCGATCCGGACGCACTGCCAGAATGCGGGCATTGCCAAAATTATCATCTGTAATAAAGCCGGCCTGAGCTCCTGTAAGAGCTACAGCAGGTATGCCTTCGCTGGACAGCATGCCGCTCAGGGTAACCGCAGATATAATCTCTCCGCATCCCATCAACAGATCACGTTCTCTGGCTGATGGAATACTGCCGTTTAACGCTGTACTATCCAATAACGTATCTGTTGCATAAGGATCACCGCTGCGTCCCATCGCGGATACAACAACAACAAGCTTGACCTGCTTGGCAAGCTCTCGTCTGATATGACGCAGCACATGCTCTCTCGCTTCAGGAGTGGAGAGCGATGTACCGCCGAACTTTTGTACCAGTATATTTTGTTTTTGCATTAAAGTTGCCATAATGACAATATGCCTCCGTTAGCTGCTAACTGCTGCTGTTTTTGCTGCAATGATCTCGGCGATTTGTACAGCATTCCATGCTGCGCCTTTGAGAAGGTTATCGGATACAATCCACATATTCAGACCGCGTGCATCTCCCAAGTCGCGGCGCAGACGACCGACAAACACATCGTTTTTGCCTGCGGCTTCGGTAGCCAGCGGATACGCCTGATTGGATGGATCATCCACAAGAGTAACGCCCGGCGCATTCTGGAGCAGCTGCTTTACTTCGTCCAGATCAAAGTCTTGTTTGAGTTCTACAAAGACGGATTCGGAATGACCATATACGACAGGAATACGTACACACGTCGTTGTTACTTTGATCGATTCGTCTTCCATGATCTTCTTGGTTTCCCGTACCATTTTCATTTCTTCCAGTGTATAGCCGTTATCCTGAAATTTATCAATCTGCGGGATCGCATTAAATGCAATCTGGTGTTTAACCGGCAACGAACCAACTGGCAGAATATCCGGTTCTACGGTTTCGTTATCCAGTACCGATTTGCTTTGACGTTTCAATTCTTCAATAGCCTGGTTGCCTGCTCCGGATACCGCCTGGTAGGTAGACGCAATAATGCGTTCGATACCATAACGATCATAGAGCGGCTTCAGTGCAGCCACCATCTGAATAGTAGAACAGTTCGGATTAGCGATAATTCCCTTGTGATCAGCGATACGATCGGCATTGACTTCCGGCACGATCAGAGGCGTATCCGGGTCCATACGATAGGCATTCGTATTATCGATACATACTGCGCCATGACGAACAGCATGTGGAGCCAGTGCCTTGCTGATATCACCGCCTGCACTGAACAAAGCGATATCCACACCTACAAAACTGTCAGGGGTAGCTTCTTCCACAGTCACTTCCTGGCCTTTAAAAGTAACCTTTTTACCGGCAGAACGTGCGGAAGACAGCAGCTTCAGTGTCTTCACCGGGAAATCCCGCTCTTCAAGCAATCTTACGATTTGTTGTCCTACTGCTCCTGTCGCACCAACGACAGCTACATTAAAGAATTGATTAGACATCTAGCATCTCTCTCCCCTTTGGTATTCCAGAGTCTATGTACAACAAGACCTGATCAAATACACAAACGGCGGTCTTTTACAGACCACCGCAGACCCTGGCCGGCTTGCACCGGAATATAATTTCAGTATCCTGCAATAATTGTAGAAATGATATCATTCCCTGTTATATCTTTCAACTGTTTCGCAAAAATGAATTTAACACAATAAAGTATTACTTCGTTCCTGTATGTCCGAAACCGCCTGCTCCACGTACAGTCTCCGATAATTCTTCTACCTGAATCAGGTCGGTATCAGGTACGGTCTGGAATACCATCTGTGCAATTCGCTCGCCGCGATTGATCACAAACGGTTCCTGCCCCAGATTAATCAGCAATACCTTGATCTCTCCGCGATAATCTGCATCGATGGTTCCGGGTGTATTCAGGCAGGTAATGCCATGTTTGAAGGCGAGTCCGCTTCGAGGACGAATTTGTGCTTCCAATCCGGCTGGCATTGCCAGCGCGATTCCGGTAGGTACCAGAGCACGTGTGCCGGGTTCCAGTGTCATCGGTTCGGTGACCGATGCATACAGATCATAACCGGAAGCAAGTTCCGACATTCTCCGTGGAAGTTCCAATCCTTCGCTTCCAGGAAGGGTTTTGATTTCTACTTTAATGGACAAGTTCATCTCTCCTTACATGTGCAATGCTTTTATCCGATCCGCCAACCATTGCCAGAGCATACGGTTCAGCGAACATATCGTCAATGACTGAACGAATATCTTCCATCGTCACTTCTTCGATATAGCGGATTGTCTCGTCTACGGTATTATGCTTTTGCAGCATAATCTCGTTTTTGCCGAGACGGTTCATAATACTGCTGGTGCTCTCCAGACTGAGAATCAGACTGCCTTTGAGCTGCTGTTTGCCCTGCTCCAGTTCTTCTGCTGTAAGACCATTTTGCTTGAGATCCTGTAACAGCGCATGAGTCAGTTCAAACACATCTCCGGTCTGCTTCGGTGCTGTACCTGCATAGATGGTAAACAAGCCACTATCAGCATGAGCCGTATAATAAGAATATACCGAATAGGCCAGTCCACGCTTTTCCCGGATTTCCTGGAACAGTCTGGAGCTCATACCTCCACCGAGTGCATTGTTAAGTAGTACCATGGCATAATATCTCGGATCATCTATTTTACCGCCAGGGAAGTTCATACAGATATGATTTTGCTCCGTTTTTTTCTTGCGGAAAATAACTTCTCCTTTAAAAACAGGTGCTGTTACAATCGGCTCCGGTCCATGTACATCAAAATCACCAAAATACTTGTCCAGCAGTGGAACAACACTATCATCGATATTACCGGCAATGCTGATCACCGTATTTTCGACCGTATAGCGATCTTTCATAAACAAACGCAGCTGTTCCGGCCCCATTGGTTTCAGACGTTCTTCTGTGCCGAGGATCGGATAGGCCAGTGGATGATTGCCATAGGAAGCCATCGTGACCAGGTCATGCACCAGATCGTCGGGATCATCCTCATACATGGAGATTTCCTCCAAGATGACGTTTTTCTCTTTGGCCAGTTCATCAGGGTCCAGTAGGGAATCGAAAAACATATCGGATAAAATATCCAGTGCAATCTCCAGATGTTCATCGAGCACTTTGGCATAAAAACAAGTATATTCCTTACTGGTAAAGGCATTTACATTACCGCCGATACCATCGAAAATCTCGGCAATCCGTTTGGCGTCGTAACGCTTGGTGCCTTTGAACAACATATGTTCAATAAAATGCGAAATTCCATTTGTCACCAGACTTTCATTGCGTGATCCGGTTTTGATCCAGATCCCGAATGTGACAGAACGGAAAGTAGGCATTTTTTCCATAACTATTCGAAGACCATTATTCAGTTGTACCCGTTCCATAGGCGGACCTCCCGTTTCATAAATGCATTCCTATCCTAACAGAATATGAGTATTGACTCAACATGATGGAATGAAAAAAAGAGACAGAAGAATTTCTGGCTCTTTTGGTTACTGCTATGAAGATGCGTTGTATAAAGGAATGGATTAGGAATTCGTTTTTTCGGATGTTTCTGCTGTCAGCAATACTTTGCGAGACAGGTTCACACGGCCCTGGTTATCGATTTCCGTAACTTTAACGGTAATCATATCTCCAATGGCAATAACGTCTTCCACTTTGGCTACACGCTCTGTAGAGAGCTGTGAAATGTGTACCAGACCATCTTTACCCGGAAGAATCTCTACGAATGCGCCAAACTTCTCGATTCGTTTTACTTTACCCAGGTACGTCTCGCCTACTTTCACTTCACGAACCAGATTTTCGATCATGGTTTGTGCTTTCTGGATCATTTCTTCATCGGACGAACCGATAAAGACGCGACCATCCTGCTCGATATCAATTTTCACGCCAGTTTCATCGATGATTTTGTTGATAACTTTACCACCGGGTCCAATAACGTCACGGATTTTATCCGGATTGATATTGATAATAACGATTTTTGGAGCATACGCAGACAGGCTCGTTCTTGGCTTGTCCATGATCTCATTCATTTTGCCAAGGATATGCAGTCGTCCTTCACGTGCCTGTGACAATGCTTCGGACAGGATCGCACGATCGATACCGTTGATTTTGATATCCATCTGAATAGCAGTTACGCCTTCAGCTGTACCGGCTACTTTGAAGTCCATATCGCCGAGGTGATCTTCCATACCTTGAATATCGCTCAGAATAGATACATGATCCTGATCTTTGATCAGACCCATTGCAATACCCGCTACTGGAGCTTTAATCGGTACACCCGCATCCATCATAGCCAGTGTGCTGGCACAGATACTTGCCTGAGAAGTAGAACCGTTGGATTCCAGAACTTCGGATACTACGCGAATCGTATAAGGGAATTCTTTTTCGGAAGGAATCACTTTGGACAATGCGCGTTCACCCAGTGCACCATGACCGATTTCGCGGCGGCCCGGCGGACGAAGTGGACGTGCTTCCCCTACGCTGAACGGCGGGAAATTGTAATGATGCATAAAGCGTTTGGATTCTTCTGGTGCAATACCATCCAGAATCTGTACATCGCCCAGTGCACCCAGTGTACAAATGCTCAGTACCTGTGTTTGTCCACGTGTGAACAGACCGGAACCGTGCGTTCTAGGCAGCATTTTTACATCACATTCGATTGGACGAATTTCTTCCAGACGACGTCCATCCGGACGTACTTTGTCATGGGTAATCAAACGACGTACTTCTTCTTTGACGATATCATGAAGGATTTCCTTCACATCATCCATCAGATCAGGAGTCTCGGCATACAGCTCTTCAAAATGAGCTACAGCTTCGTCGTTTACTTTGTCGATCGCTTCCTGACGTGCCTGTTTTTCGGCAATTTTCAGCGCATCAACCAGACGTGCAGATGCATATTCACGAACAGCAGTATTGGCATCACTGTCTACCGTATGCAGTTTTACTGCCATTTTCGGTTTACCGGCGACTTTAACCAGCTCTTCGATAGTTGCAATAATATTCTGGATTTCGCTGTGACCAAACATAATCGCTTCCAGCATGATATCTTCCGGCAGCTCATTAGCTTCGGCTTCTACCATCATGATTGCGTCTTTGGTACCGGCTACTACCAGATACATTTCGCTTACTTCCTGTTGTGCCAGTGTAGGGTTAACGACGAATTCGCCATCTACACGACCTACAGCTACGCCACCAATCGGTCCGTCAAACGGAACATCCGAAATGCTAAGTGCTGCGGAAGTACCGATCATTGCAGCGATCTGAGGCTCACAATCCTGTTCTACGCTCATTACGTAGTTGGCTACCTGTACATCATTACGGAAGCCTTCCGGGAATAATGGACGAATCGGACGGTCTGTCAGACGGCTTGCCAGAATAGCTTTCTCGCTCGGTCTGCCTTCACGCTTGATAAATCCACCTGGAATCTTACCTACAGCGTACAATTTTTCCTCGTAGTTGACTGTTAACGGGAAAAAGTCCAGATCTTTGGGTTCAGAGGAGGCTGTTACTGTACACAGTACCGATGTGTCACCGTAGCGTACCATTACGGCTGCGTTAGCCTGTTTGGCCAAACGGCCGGTTTCCAGTATCAGAGTTCTGCCTCCGAGCTGCATTTCAACTCGCTGTTCCATGAAATTCCTCCTTTTTAGGTCATCATCACTATTCTATAATCAAATCCAAATTCCCTGCCGGAAATGATAATCCATAACTTCAAAAATATGTGTACTTACAAAAAGCAACCCGGTCGTTGCCGTTGGCTCCGAAAAGACCATACGGCTGAACAACCAGGCTGCTTTGGAATTGCTTTAGTTTTAGCGACGAAGGCCGAGTCTTTCGATCAGCGCGCTGTAACGTCTAACATCGGTTTTCTTGAGGTAAGCCAGAAGCTTACGACGTTGACCTACCATTTTCAGAAGACCACGACGGGAATGATGATCCTTTTTGTGGCTGCGGAAATGATCCTGCAGGTTAACGATGTTTTCAGTCAGGATAGCGACTTGTACCTCTGGAGATCCTGTATCGGACTCGTGAGTTCTGTACTCTTCGATCAGCTGTTGTTTACGTTCTTGAGTTAATGCCATCCTATTCACCTCCTTAGAATTTTCATAATAATAACCACTAGCCTCGTTATCGGCGGTGAGACTCGAGTAACCAAGCTAAGGTTGTGTTGACTGTTTACTTGAAACAGCAACGTTAATCAGTATAGCACAACCTGATCGGGAATATCAATGTTGTACTCTAAATTTATTACGGATAAGTGCAAAGAAATCAGATCAATCGTCTTCTGGCTTCTTCGGCATCCAGTCTGATCTGGGTAACCAGTTCGTCAATCGAACCAAACTTTTGCTCCGGACGGATATAGTCAATCAGTTCTGCAGCCAGCTGCTGACCATACAGGTCTCCCTGATAATCGAAAATATGTGCTTCAAAGCTAGGACGTGTCTCTCCGGTCTGGAATGTAGGCTTGTAGCCAATATTCATGACGCCAGCACGCCATGCGCCTTCTGCCATTACCCTTACGGCATACACACCTGATTTGGGTACAACATACTTTTCGCTTAAATCCAGATTGGCGGTAGGGAATCCGATCGTCCGACCGCGCTTGTCGCCATCAATAACGGTTCCACGGATCTGGTAGGGACGACCCAGCAGACGGGCTGCCAAGGCAGCATCCCCTTCACGAAGCGCACGGCGAATCGCTGTACTGCTGACTTTGGTTCCTTCCAGCTGAAAAGCAGGCACGGTATCCACTTGCATGGATTCCTGTCCCAGCTCCCGCAGAAGCTCGGGAGTACCTGCACCTTTGTGACCAAAATGGAAATCAAAACCGACTACTGCCGTATGCACTTTGAGAGGACGCAGCATTTCATAGTAGAATTGCTCCGGTGTTACCGTCGAGAAAGCATGATTGAATTGAGCAACATACAGTGTATCCACACCCATGTTACGTAAAATCTCTTCCTTGATGGACAGAGGCGTCAGATAACCTTCATAATCTCCTTTGCCCAGAATTTCTTTGGGATTGGGATTGAAAGTCATGACCGAGGCTGCTATGCCAAGGCTTCTGGCCAGACGGATTCCGTGTTCAATCACACTCGTATGTCCAAGATGCAATCCATCAAACTGACCGATCGCCATGATCTGACTGTGGTCTGCATGAGGTCTGCTGCCCTCTGCCCAGGGATAGGATAACCTTACGATATTCACTATGATATCACCTGCATTTCCGCAATTAGTTCATTTCAGCTCTGCTGCCTGTATTGTAACTCATGAAGATAGCTTCACACTAGGCAGGCAAAAATACCTTTACAGGCACAATTTGTCCTGTCTGTTCATCTTTACGGAAAATTCCGATAAAAATCTGCTCCGGGCCATATAGCTTGAACAAGCTCATATCATTCTGTTCAGGCAGGTTAGCTGGAGGAGTGCCAGATACCGAAGCATCTTCTACAGGATGAATATGACGCTTATCGATCTTTTTGCCCTGCAGTGTTGAACGATATACTTCTTCATCAACTGTAAATGAAGGCAGCTCGGACATAGCCTGATCCGCGGGGATAAGATGCTGCTCTAATTCACCGTTCTGCACAAGCTCTTCGATCTGTTCAAAAGTCAAACATTGCTCCAGACGAATTCCTGCCGACTGTGTACGCACCAGCTGTACCATCGTGGAAGGAACATGCAGTGCACGCCCCACGTCCACACAAAGTGTGCGGATATAGGTACCTTTGGAACACAGTACACGGAACGATACTTCCGGATGGATACCCGGCTTCCAGCCTGTCATTTCCAGACTGTAAATGGTCACTTCACGCGCCTTGCGTTCAATCGTCTTTCCTTCACGCGCCAGCTCGTACAGACGCTTGCCGTCCACTTTGACAGCAGAATACATAGGTGGCACTTGAGATATAGTCCCGATCATGCTCTGCAGCGCCTCGTGCACCTGTTGCTCTGTCAATTGTACTTCGTCCACCTGCTCGGTAATCTCACCTGTGAGATCCTCCGTATCGGTAGCAATACCAAAGCGCAGAGTCGCCTCATACTCTTTGGGCATTTCCTGCAAATATTCCACAATACGTGTAGAACGTCCCAGACATAGCGGCAGCACACCGGTAACAGCTGGATCAAGTGTACCGGTATGACCGATACGCTTCATACTCACCAGACGGCGGACTTTGGCAACTACATCATGGGAGGTAAATCCTGCCGGCTTGTGTACCGCCAGTACTCCGTCAAACTGATTCATAAGGACTCCTTCACCCGCTGCACTACTTTTTCTACAACTTCATCCAGACTGCCTTCGAGCCGGCATCCTGCTGCCTTGATATGTCCACCACCGTCAAAATGTTGAGCAATCGCGGCTACATCCACTTTGCCGGCAGAACGCATACTTGCTTTTACCGCATTATCGTTGATTACTTTGAAAAAGATACCGACTTCTACACCCTGTATGTTGCGCGTGAAGTTAACGATTCCTTCCAGATCCTCGTTCTCTGCCCCTGACATAACCATGTGCTCTGGCGTAACATGCACATAGGCAATTTTGCCGTCTGCAGTCAGTTCCAGGGTAGACAAAGCAAGTGCAAGTACTTTGACCTGAGCCAATGTCACTTCTTCCAGCAGCGTCTCTGCCAGTTCTGGACCGTTCACTCCCAATTCCAGCAATCGGGAAGAAATCTCCATTACTTTGGGAGAAGTACTGGAATAGCGGAATCCGCCCGTATCTGTCAGCAGGCCTGTATAAATGGCCTCTGCTGCCGCAGTGGTCCATTCTACATCAAAGCAGTTAATCCAGTCATAGAGTACTTCAGCTGTAGCCGCAGCATCGGGCTTGATCACATTAACTGTGCCATATCCGTCATTGGTCGGATGATGATCTATGTTCAGAATAGCGGCGGATTCTGCCATCCATTCCTTTACCATGCCTACTCGCTTAAAGTCTGCACAGTCGACGCAGATTATGTTCTGATATTCACGTTGTCCGCCATCAGACAACTGGTTGATAATCTGATCCGACAGTGTAAGATAGCTCATACGCTTCGGGATCGGACCTTCATTTACCAGTGTGAATTTTTTGCCCAGACAAGACAGAAGCCAGCCCACTGCTACAGTGGAACTGACTGCGTCTCCGTCCGGCTGAACATGCGAAACCACCAGAAAATCATCGTGCTTCTCAACGAATGCTTTCGCATCCAGAAGCGCTTGTTCATAGGTTTGCATTGCCGTCTCCTTTGAAGTTACTCTTTGGAAGAATCTTCATCACGGTGGATCTGATTAATCAGCTGGTCAATCCGGTTGCCATAGGCAATGGACTCATCAAACTTGAAAATCAGTTCCGGTGTATGACGCAACCGGATACGCTTGCCGATTTCGGAGCGCAGGAACCCGGATGCTTTTTCGATTCCTTTCAGAGAACCTTGTTTTTGTTCATCATCACCCAGTACGCTGAGGTATACCTCAGCTTGGGAGAGATCATTGGTAACATCTACACCTGTAACGGTCACAAAACCGATACGCGGATCTTTGAGTTCATTTTGGATCAGCAGGCTCAGCTCTTTTTTGATCTGCTCGCCTACACGTCCTGTTCTAATCTTAGCCATTTCTTTTCACCTCGCGATTAGCGCTCTACAGCTTCCATGATAAAGGCTTCAATTACGTCGCCTTCTTTGAGATCATTGTAGCCGTCCAGCGTAATACCACATTCGTAACCTTGTGCCACTTCTTTGGCGTCATCTTTGTAGCGTTTGAGGGAATCGATCTTACCCTCGAAGATAACGATACCGTCGCGGATCAGGCGGGTTTCGGCAGATCGAGTGATTTTGCCGGAAGTAACCATACAACCTGCAATCGTACCAACTCTGCTGATTTTGAATGTGCTGCGGACTTCTGCATGTCCAATAACAACTTCTTTGTATTCCGGATCGAGCATACCTTTCATAGCCTGCTCAATTTCTTCAATAGCATTGTAGATAACGCGATGCAGACGGATATCTACCTGTTCCTGATCAGCGGTTTGTTTCGCTTGTACATCAGGACGTACGTTAAAGCCGATAACGATCGCATTGGAAGCTGCGGCCAGGATAATATCGGATTCGTTAATTGCACCTACGCCGCGGTGGATAATCTTGACGCGAACGCCTTCCACCTCGATTTTTTCCAGAGAGCCTTTGAGAGCTTCCACGGAACCCTGTACGTCACCTTTGATGATGACATTCAGATCTTTGATTTCACCGTCTTTGATATGTTGGAACAGATCATCCAGCGTTACACGCGTATTCGCGCCCAGCTCGGATTGACGATGTGTAATTGCACGCTTGTCGGCAATCGAACGTGCTTTGCGCTCGTCTTCGAATACCATAAATGGATCGCCCGCTTGTGGTACTTCTGTCAGACCGGTAATTTCTACCGGTGTAGAAGGACCAGCTTCTTTGAGGCGGCGTCCTTTATCATTTACCATCGCACGGATACGTCCGAAACAGTTACCTGCAACAAAAGCGTCTCCGACTTTGAGAGTACCATTCTGTACCAGAATACGAGCTACCGGACCGCGTCCTTTATCCAGTTCGGCTTCGATAACTGCACCACGGGCACGTTTGTCCGGGTTCGCTTTGTAGTCGTTCACTTCAGCGATCAGCAGAATCATTTCCAGCAGTTCTTCGAGACCTGTACGCTGCTTCGCAGACAAGTTAACGAAGATGGTGTCTCCACCCCACTCTTCCGGTACGAGTTCATACTCGGTGAGCTCTTGTTTTACTTTATCCGGATTCGCACCCGGCTTATCGATTTTGTTGACAGCAACGATAATTGGCAGACCTGCCGCTTTGGCATGGTTGATTGCTTCTACCGTCTGTGGCATAACGCCGTCGTCTGCTGCAACCACGATGATTGTAATGTCAGTTACCTGTGCACCACGAGCACGCATAGCAGTAAATGCTTCGTGACCAGGTGTATCCAGGAACGTAATTTTTTTCTTGTTAATTTCTACCTGGTATGCGCCGATATGTTGAGTAATACCACCTGCTTCGCCGCCTGTTACGTTCGTGGAACGAATAGCATCCAGCAATGTGGTTTTACCATGATCGACGTGACCCATGATGGTTACGACCGGCGGACGTGCTTTCAGATCTGCTTCATCATCGACTTCTTCCACTGTCTCGAAGCGATCATCTTCCACTGCGATCTTCACTTCTACTTCTACGCCATAATCATCAGCAAGCAACTGGATAGTATCCAGATCAAGCTCCTGGTTGATTGTAGCCATAACGCCGCTGCTAATCAGCTTTTTGATAACTTCGGAAGCATCTTTGTGCAGCAGTTTGGCTGTCTCGCCTACTGTCATCTCACCGCGAACGATGATTTTCTTAGGCGTGTTATCGATTTTCTCGCGTGGAGGCTGATTGTAGTTTTGGTTACGTCCGCCACGGCCTTTGCCGCCACGACCATTACGGTTACCACCGCCACCACGATTGTTATCGAAACGGCCACCACCGCCACCGCTACCACCACGGTTATTGTTGTTACGGTTACCGCCGCTGTTGCCGCCACGATTACCACCAGAGTTGGAAGCTGAACCTGTGCCACCGCTATTACGGTTGCCGGAAGCATCACTGCTCTGTGCAGTTCTTACTTGACCGGAAGGCTGACGATTCTGGGAACTCGATTGAGGGCGGGAAGCTGCACTGCTAGGCTGACGATTGCCACCCTGGCTATTGCTGTTACTGCGGTTACCCTGTTGACCCGTGGAGGATCCACCCTGGGAGCTGCGGTTGCCCTGTTGGCTAGATGAAGATCCGCCTTGTGCACTACGATTACCTTGTTGACTGGACGACGAGTTAGAGCGGTTACTGCTTGTACCGCTTTGGGACCTAGTATTCCCGTTGGTTGAGTTGTTCTGATTTTTTATATCCATACCTACCTGCTTTTCCTGTCTATTTTTTTCGCGTGACGTCGAAGAAGCGTCCGCTATGGTTGACTGTCCATTGCCTTGTTGCTCTGCATTGGACTTGATATTTTTAAAAAAACCTTCGACTTTGGTAACAGCGTCATTTTCCATAACGCTCATATGATTGTTGACCGGTACATTCAGCTTTTTCAAGATCGTAATGATTTCTTTGCTGCTCATATTGAGAGATTTCGCATATTCATAAACTCTCAGTTTATCCTTCTGCTCCTGTGTGCTCAATATATTCCACCTCCGACGAATCCCCTATTCGTTTGCGGAGAAGCTTGGCGAACCCGTTGTCGGTTAATGCCAGCACGACACGGCCATCCTTTCCGATGCTTGTTCCCAACTGATCACGATCATAGCCGATCAACAGCGGGATATGGTAACTACTGCACTTATCACGGAATTTCTTTTGCGTGTTGGCTGAGGCATCACCCGCCAGTACAACAAGTGAAGCGTCGCCGGAACGAATCGCTTTGAGAACGAGTTCGTCCCCGGATAATACTTTACCAGCCCGCATTGCAAGACCGAGTAGGGATAATTCGTTATTCATTAGCGTCTCTCTCCTGCACTGAACTAAAATTGCTTTCTACGCTGCTAAATTCGCTGGCAAGCCGTTCATATATTTCCGGACTTACCGGCACTTTGAGTGCGCGATCAAACGCACGACTCTTCTGTGCCAGCTGAAAGCAGGCCATATTGCCGCATACATAGGCGCCACGACCTGATTTTTTACCGGTCAAATCAATCTCTACCGTTTCTTCCGGTGTACGAACAATGCGCACCAGTGTTTTCTTGGGCATCATTTGCTGGCAAGCCACACATTTGCGCAGCGGTATCTTTTTGGTTTTCAATTATACCATCCCCCTTCAAACTTAGGAACTCTCCCGATTGCCATCGTGCACACACATCAGAACGGCCCTGGCAAACAGCGGCCTGTAAGAGTCCAATTCTGCAAGTAATGGGAAAGGTTAGTCCACCGATACGGAATCCTGATGCATTTCTTCGCCCATTTCTCTCGGACGGCCGAATTCCTCTTCTGCCTGAGTCTCGCTCTTGATGTCGATTTTCCAGCCAGTCAGTTTGGCAGCAAGACGCGCATTCTGACCTTTGATACCGATCGCCAGGGACAGCTGGTAATCCGGCACAATCACACGAGCCATCTTCTCTTCCTCGAATACTTGAACTTCGAGTACTTTGGAAGGACTGAGTGCATTGGCCACATATTCTTCCACGCTCTCCGAATAACGAACGATATCGATTTTCTCACCGCGCAGTTCACCGACGATGGTCTGTACACGTATTCCGCGAGGTCCTACGCATGAACCGACCGGATCAACTTCTGCATTGCGGGAGTAAACCGCAATTTTGGAACGGAAGCCGGCTTCACGAGCCACCGAGCGGATCTCTACTACGCCATCAAAAATTTCAGGCACTTCCAGCTCAAACAGACGCTTGAGCAGACCCGGATGTGTACGTGAAAGTATGATCTGAGGTCCTTTGGTTGTGTTTTCCACTTTGGTGATGTAGGCTTTGATGCGCTCGTTCATGTTGAACTTCTCATTCGGCATCAATTCGGTTAAAGGCAGTACAGCTTCTACTTTACCCAGATCCACGTAGATGTTGCGTGCATCCTGACGCTGTACAATACCGGTAACAATATCTTCTTCTTTATCAATAAAAGCGTTATAAATGAGCCCGCGTTCAGCTTCACGGATACGCTGTGTAACAACCTGTTTCGCCGTTTGCGCAGCAATACGCCCGAAATCACGTGGAGTGACTTCGATCTCGGCTACATCTTCCAGTTGGAAGTGCGGGTTAATCTCACGAGCGGAAGCAACCGAAATCTCTGTACGCTCATCCAGTACTTCTTCTACAACCATTTTACGGGCAAAGACTTTGATCGCCCCGGTGTTGCGGTTCATATCGACCCGCACGTTTTGCGCAGTGTTGAAATTGCGCTTGTAACTGGAAATAAGCGCTGCTTCGATCGCTTCGAATAGAATATCCTTGCTGATCCCCTTTTCGCGTTCCAGCTCATTCATTGCTTCAATAAAATCCATACTCATGGCTTTCAAGATCCCCCTTTCAAAAAACTACCGTTTTAAAAAATGATTGCCAGTCTGGCGCTGGCTACTTTTTCATATGGAATAGTGTAACGTTTCTTGCCCGCTTCAATGAGCATGTCATCATTATCGAATGAGAGCAACCGTCCTTCAAATTCCTTTGATCCATCTACTGGTTCATATGTTGTTACAAATACATCTTTTCCTACTGCTTTGAGAACATCCGACTCTTTTTTGAGAGGACGTTCAGCTCCCGGTGAGGAAACTTCCAGAAAGTAAGGATCTTTGATCGGATCATTGGCATCCAGCTTCTCACTCAAATACTCACTAACCCGGCCGCAATCATCGATATCGATGCCGCCTTCTTTGTCTACAAATACGCGCAGAAAAAAGTTCTTACCTTCTTTTACATATTCCACATCGACCAGCTCAAACCCATGTTCCTCCAAAAATGGCTGTACCATTTCCTCGACGGTCGTTTTAATCTTTGGTGTACTCAAACAATCCAACCCTCCATCGCCTTTAGAATCCTTTATTCAAATGAGCGCTGCCGAATGGCGTATAACTGCTGCATCTTAAAGAAAATCGAACCAAATAAAAATCTTTCGGTTCGATCTTTTCCATAGGCTATACCGTATACCTGAATTCAACAACCTCATACCAAACAGTAAAGAGTGGGTTTCCCCACTCTTTACAGGACGGTTATTTCTTTCTTAGCTCCCTAAAATTATATCATAATCCTGCATTAGTGACAAGTGAAACGCCTTGACCACATTTGGCACCCTTACGTCTCCTAGAAAAGGGACAGCTGGTTGCTTTCAGGCAGACCACGGAAGCAGCCCATCTGAGTCATTAGCTCGACAATCGTCTTGGTTGCTTTGGATTTCTGCTGGAAATCCTCAATCGACAGGAATTCGCCATGCTCACGTGATGCCGCAATATTACGTGCTGCGTTATCACCAATGCCCTGCACAGCAGAGAATGGTGGAAGCAGACTTTTGTCATCCACGATAAAGGAAGTCGCATCCGAACGATACAAGTCGATCGGTTTGAACGAGAATCCCCGTGCTGTCATTTCAAGTGCCATTTCCAGTGCCGGCAGCATGTTTTTTTCTTTTGGCGGTGCCTGGAAGCCCATTTGCTCAATCTCTTCAATCTTGCGATAGATGGCTTCGTATCCTTTACAACAAAGATCAACATCAAAATCTTCTACACGTACCGTAAAGTAGGTTGCATAGTATTCAATCGGATAATACAGTTTGAAGTAAGCCGTACGCACTGCGGAGATAACATAGGCAGAGGCGTGGGCTTTCGGGAACATGTACTGGATTTTCAGACAAGAATCAATATACCACTGTGGTACTTTGCATTTCTTCATTTCATCGATCCATTCCGGGGACAGACCTTTACCTTTACGTACACTCTCCGTAATTTTGAAGGCCAGACCGGCATCCATGCCCGCTTTGTAGATCAGGAAGAGCATAATATCATCACGACAACCGATAACGGTCTTGATTGTACATGTATTATTCTTGATCAGTTCCTGTGCATTGCCGAGCCAGACACCCGTTCCGTGAGACAGACCGGAAATCTGCAGCAAATCGGCAAAAGAAGATGGCTGTGATTCAACAAGCATCTGACGTACGAACTTGGTACCCATCTCCGGCACGCCATACGTCGCTACCGGGCTGCGCAGCTGCTGCGGAGATACTCCTAGCGCTTCTGTAGAGTTGAACATGCTCATAACCTTGGGATCATTCATTGGGATCGTTGTCGGGTCTACCCCGGTCAGATCCTGCAGCATCCTCATCATCGTCGGATCATCATGTCCCAGAATATCCAGTTTGAGCAAATTCGCCTCAAACGCATGATAGTCAAAATGTGTTGTTTTCCACTCGGCATTTACATCATCTGCTGGGTATTGCACAGGTGTAACATCTTCTACATCAATATAGTCCGGTACAACAACAATACCGCCGGGATGCTGACCCGTACTGCGCTTAACGCCGGTACAGCCGGAAGCCAGTCGGTTCAACTCTGCTCCGCGCCACTTTTTCTGATGCAATTCTTCATACTTTTTGGCAAACCCGTAAGCTGTTTTCTCAGCGACCGTACCAATCGTTCCGGCGCGGAATACATTTTCTTCTCCAAATAGTACTTTCGTGTAATTATGCGCTTTGGGCTGATAATCACCGGAGAAGTTCAAGTCAATATCGGGAACCTTGTCCCCTTTAAAACCCAGGAATGTCTCGAACGGGATATCCTGTCCTTCTCCTTTGAGTTTGCCTCCACACTGTGGGCAATCTTTCTCGGGAAGGTCGAATCCACTCGGTACACTACCATCGAGGAACCACTCGCTATGCCGACATTCCGAATTGATGCAAATATAGTGTGCAGGCAGTGGATTAACCTCAGAAATCCCGAGGAATGTAGCGACTACCGATGAACCTACCGATCCCCGTGAACCTACCAGATAACCATCCTGGTTGGACTTCTTAACCAGTTTTTCGGAAATCAGATAGTTGGCAGAGAATCCGTATTTGATAATCGGCTCCAGTTCCTTTTCCAGACGGGCAATTACGACTTCCGGCAGATCTTCGCCGTATATCGATTTGGCTGTCTCATAGCAGGTATTACGTATTTCTTCATCTGCACCATCAAGCAGTGGTGTAAACAGCTTGTCAGGGAATAACGGGAAATCTTCGAAGCGCTCGGCCAACGCCTGAGTATTGGTTACGACCACTTCGTAAGCTTTGTCTTCACTAAGGAAAGTAAACTCTTCCAGCATCTCGCTGGTTGTACGCAAATGAGCATCTGGCTTGCGCTGATCCTTGAGCGGGCTAAAGCCGGTAATACCGTTAATGGTAATATCGCGGAACAGCTTCTGCCGTGGTTCAAGATAATGTACATTACCTGTAGCGACAACCGGTTTGTTCAGACGTTCACCCATTTCGCATACTTTGGTCAGCGCCGTTTCAATCTCTTTTGGACTTCCTACCAGTCCTTTATCTACCAGATGCATATACATGGTCATCGGCTGAATTTCCAGTACATCGTAGAATTGCGCAACTTCTTCGGCTTCTTCTACTGTTTTGTTCAATACAGCTTCGAAAAATTCGCCTTTTTCGCAACCGGACATGACGAGTATGCCTTCCCGGTATTCGGTCAGTACAGACTTGGGAATACGTGGTACACGTTTGAAATATTCAGTATGCGACAGCGAAATCAGCTTGAACAGATTCTTTTTACCTTTTTCATTAAGAGCATAGATCGTACAGTGGAACGGTCGCGCATTGGACAGATCCTGACCGACAAACTCATTCAGACGATCGAGGCGGGTCAGACGCCGTTCCTGTTCTGCATCTTTGAGGAGGCCAAACAGCACACCGCCCAGGGCAATCGTATCATCTATCGCACGGTGATGACTTTCCAGAGAAACTTTATATTTATCCGCCAACGTATTCAGACGGTGGTTTTTCAATTTCGGATGAATCAATCTTGCGAGTTCCAGTGTATCAAGTACCGGGTTTTTCATTTCCGGCAGATCATGATTTTTGAGTGTAGCCTGAATAAAGCCAATATCGAATCGTGCGTTGTGCGCAACCAGAATATGATCTCCGGCAAAAGCAACAAAGTCGCGAATTACCTGATCAATCTCGGGAGCACCTCGAACCATCTCATCGGTAATATTGGTCAGTTGCTGGATATTGTAAGGAATACGTTCATGTGGATCTACAAATGTCGCATAACGATCCAGTTCCTTGCCATCCTGCATTTTAACTGCAGCGATCTCGATAATCTTGTTCTGTGTAATCGACAAACCGGTGGTTTCAATATCGAATACAATATACGTAGCATCCTTGAGTTCAATAGGCTGCGGCTCCAGTACAATAGCAACCGAGTCATTGATTACATTGGCTTCCAGTCCATATAGCACTTTGATACCGTGTTTTTTGGATGCTTTGTAGGCTTCCGGATAGCACTGTACGCCGCCATGATCGGTAACTGCAATTGCCGAGTGTCCCCAGGCAGCAGCGGTTTTTACATACTGGTCAATTGGTGTTACGGCATCCATCGTACTCATCGTCGTATGCAAATGAAACTCTACCCGCTTTTCTTCTGCATCATCTTTGCGTCCCGGAGGAGCTTTGATCTCATTCAGATCGGAAGGAATCATTGCGAGTTCGGGAATTTGCATAAACCGGTCATACTCCACACGCCCACGTGCCTTAACCCATTTACCATTCGCCAGCAGGCTCATGATTTTAAGATCTTCTTTATTTTTGGCAAACATCTTCATCTGCAGGGAATCGGTGAAGTCGGTCAGGAAGAATGTAAACAGGGTGCTGCCATTACGCAGTTCCTTGCTTTCCAGTCCAAAAATGGTTCCTTGAACCGTGACCTTTTTCTCCTCATCCTGAAGATCCTGCAGCGGAACCGCCGGGTCTTTGATCTCATAACCAACCTGGAGACGTACCGGTTCTCCATCTTCATCGACTTCTTCTTCCAGCTCGGACTCCATGCTGGTCATCAGTCTTTCAATCTCCTGCAGCTCTTCCTGACGACGCTGTTCATGGAAAGCCTGTACCGCTTCGGTAGTATTCTCGCCTACTTCCACTTTGATACGCAGCTGCAGACCGAAGTAATCTTCATAAAATCTTGCAATTGCCTGATCAATCTGCTTTTTCTTGGCCAGTTCGAGTGCCATCTGATCAGTCATGGTCAGTGTCAGTACATCCCCATCCAATGCAAATTTGGCACGGGTCATCCAGCCATTAACCGATGGAATCTGTCGCTGTACCCACTCCAGGAACAAGCTCCAGTATTCTTCCACAATCTGTACATGATCAATATGATCACTATACCGGAACAGGAAACGGATTTTGGCAATATGGCTCATTTTGTCCTGAATATGTTTGCAGAATGTACGATAAGTTGGTGAAGGAATAAGCGTCTCTTTGGTAATGATGAGCTTCCATTCCTTGTTGCTGCGGCTAATCTCCACCTGCTCAATTGCTCCATCTGCAAAATAGGGCTCCATCAATCCGGCAGGCACCTGCGCCTGCTTCATCAACAGCTCGAAACGTTGTCTTTTCTCTCCGCTAGCGCTCACGCTCATGAGGTCCCCCTTCAAAAAAGTGGCAAGCTCCCGTTAAAGTCGGTGCCAGACTGACGTCTACTCCGCTCTCCGGAAGCTTGCCTGCTTGATCTAATGCTTCTGTATAACTGGTTTGCATATAACCACCAGGCATACGATATATTTCGGATTAAATTAAATAATCATTTGCTGCACTATTGATTAAATGCAGAACTGCTGACGTTCTGTCGCTATTACTGACGATCTTGTCAACTTGTATATAGAGACAACTTGTATCTCTCAAAAAGAAAGCCGGGAATTAATAAGCGCGTGCAAACACAACAGTGTGTTTGGCAGGTTGTCCGGTTACCAGACATTTTTCTTTTTGTACATCCAGCTGGAAAGGAATATTACGAATCGTTGCGCCTGTCTCTTCTTTGACTTTACGCTCTGTTTCTTCCGTACCATCCCAACCTGCGATAAAGAATCCGCGTTTTTCTTCCATAATTGCTTTCATCTCGTCCAGCGTGTCGATCACATGCATGTTCTCTTCACGGAATGCCAGGGCACGAGTATACATTTCCTGCTGAACCTGCTCCAGCATCGCTTGTACTTCTGCAACGATGTTTTCCAGAGGCACTTGTTTCTTCTCGCCGGTAATACGGGATACGAGTACACATACACCATTTTCGATATCGCGAGGACCTACTTCCAGACGTACTGGAATACCGCGCATTTCATATTCGTTGAACTTCCAGCCTGGACGTACATCGGCACGATCATCAATGCCTACGCGTACTCCTGCTTTTTTCAGTTCAGCAAACAACTCATCGGCACGACCAACAACCAGTTCGCGCGTTTTAGGAGGTCCGATCGGAATGATCATTACCTGTTTTGGTGCTACTTTTGGCGGCAGTGCCAGACCACGATCATCTCCGTGCACCATGATCAGTGCACCGATCAGACGGGTACTTACACCCCACGAAGTGGTATGTGCATATTCCTGTGTATTTTCACGGCTCAGGAACTGAATATCAAATGCTTCGGCAAAATTGGTACCCATGTAGTGGGAAGTTCCCGCTTGTACCGCACGTCCATCCTTCATCATCGCTTCGATGGAGTATGTAGCTTTGGCACCTGCAAACTTCTCGGACGGGCTCTTTTGTCCTTTGATTACCGGGATTGCCAGGAAATCCTGAACAAACTCGGTGTATACATCCAGCATACGCATTGTTTCTTCCATGGCTTCTTCCTGAGTTTCGTGAGCAGTATGACCTTCCTGCCACAGGAATTCACTTGTACGCAGGAATGGCAGTGTACGTTTTTCCCAGCGTACTACGTTTGCCCACTGGTTAATCAGTACAGGCAGATCGCGATAGGACTGAATCCATTTGGAATACATGTGACCAAACATCGTCTCGGAAGTTGGACGAATCGCCAGACGCTCTTCGAGCGGATCGCCACCTGCTTCAGTTACCCAAGGCAGCTCCGGGTTAAATCCTTCAACGTGTTCTTTTTCTTTTTCAAAAAAGCTCTCTGGAATAAAGAGCGGGAAGTATGCGTTACGATGACCGGTTTCTTTGAAACGGCGATCCAGATCCTGCTGAATATGTTCCCAGATTTCATAACCGTCCGGACGGAATACGATACATCCACGAACCGGAGAATAATCCATCAGATCGGCTTTTTTGATCACGTCGATATACCAACGCGAGAAATCTTCATTCTGTGGAGTGATTTCTGTTACAAATTGTTTATCCTGCTTTTCGTTCGACATAAAAATGGATATCCTCCTGTAAGTAACCAGTATTTAAATGAGCAGGCTGTTCGGCTGCCAAAATGCAGTCCGCATCGACTGTATTTGGACAGTGTTCACCAACGTATTTTCATCTATTGTAGCACGATTGGCAGAACTTGTTGAACCCTTTCAGACAAAGAAGCACAAGAGTGATGAAATGCAATCCGCCTGAAGGGCTTCAAAGCGTACAGCTGCATTTCTGTTCGACTCTTCTGCTTCTCTCTGCTGCTTGTATGAATGCTGCATTTGCCTGATCCATAAACCATCAAACAAATAGTATCCTGAACCTGTTAAATTAACAAGTCATTTCACAAATTGTTCTGCTTGCTGCCTCTTTGCCGTTAACCACGGATCAGTCTCACAATATCGTTGTAGGTTACTGCAATCATTAGCAGGAACAGCATAGCGAATCCAACGACATGTACAAGACCTTCCTTGCTAGGTTCCAGCGGCTTGCGGCGAATCCATTCCACAAAGATGAAAATCAGACGACTGCCATCCAGTGCAGGAATCGGAAGCAGATTGAAAATTCCCAAGTTGATACTAATAATAGCTGTCCAGCGGATCATCTCTTCCAGTCCCAGCTTGGCCACTTCATTGGTAGCTTGAATTGTACCCACCGGGCCTGCAAGCTGATCCAGATGAAACTGTCCGAAGATCAACTTCTTGAGACTCTCCAATATAATTTTACTCATGTCTACAAAAGATTGTCCGGCATACTTGAATGTTTCCCCAATCGTCGCACTACGCGTCTCTACATTAGGGCGAACACCAATTTTACCTACATTGCTTGCATCAGGTCTTGGAGTCACAGTGATAGTCTGTTCCTGACCATCACGATCGATAATCCACTGCATCGGCTTATTTGGAGAATCTTGCACCAATTTGACCAGCGTCTGTGGATCTGCGCCCACGGAAGCACCATTGATCTTTTCTACCAGATCACCTTTTTGCAAACCTGCCTCAGCAGCTGCACCATCACTCATGACCTGCGTAAGTTCTATACCCTTTGGATTTTCTACCGGTACACCAACCATACGCACATAGATCAGACAGAGTACGATAGCCAGAATAAAGTTCATGGCAGGACCTGCAAAAATAGACAATGCACGCTGTCCAACCGAAGCACTGTTAAAGTGACGATTGCGCGGTGCAATCTGAATCTCCTGCCCTCTTGCCATCATCATCGCCTGCGGATGAACAGCAAAAGTCTGGACTTCGCCATCCACATCCATTACGATCTTCAGATCATCAACCAGATCAATTGACTGTACTTCTCCGCGGATGACATTTTTGCGGTTGTCCAGCTGATCTACAAAGATAGTCTTGACCACGTTATCTGATGTACGTACCGCGATGGTCTGACCTGGCTGAATCTCTGCCAGCTCGGGATCTTCACCCGCCATACGGGCATATCCACCAAATGGCAGCAGACGAAGTGTAAATACCGTTTCATTTCTTTTATATGAAAAAAGCTTGGGGCCAAATCCTATCGCAAATTCCCGTACCAGTACACCGGCACGTTTGGCAAAGAAATAGTGTCCCCACTCATGCACAGTCACGATCGTAAAAAACATGAGTACAATCATAATAATTCGTTGAAGTGTCTCCAAATTGCCAAATCCTCCTTTTATGCTTGCGACCGAAGGTCTTACTATTAGATTATCATTTCTGTAAGGCTATATACAAGCATAGCTGGCGAAGACAATGTGACAAATTACTTTAATTGGTAATTGCAACCCGAGTTATCCCATTGACCCGGAATACTCAGCTTTATGCATAGAGCCTATCTGCAGTAAAAAACGCCAGCAGCTGCAACGAGGCTTCATTCGTGTTCCTACCTAGCTGCTGCATAAGACTCAGCGACTTGACTGAAGATTATGTTCTTTCGGAAAAAGCCATCGCCTGCGCGCGTGTTTCTTGATCTACACTCTGTATAACTTCGAGCTCCGGATTCGCTGTTGTCTGATGATGCTCCAGTGCATCCGCAATAATATCCTCTATGGTTAGGAATGCGATCTCTCCTTTAAGGAAACGTGCGACGGCTACTTCATTTGCGGCATTGAATACAGTTGGCGCTGTTCCGCCAAGACGTCCTGCTTCAAACGCCATTCGCAGACAAGGAAACCGCTCATAATCCATTTCTCTAAAGTTTAACTGCCCTACCTGGGCAAGAGATAGACGAGACGATGGCGAAGTCTGACGATCCGGGTAAGTTAAAGCGTACTGAATCGGCACCCTCATATCCGGGTTACCGAGCTGCGCAATAATACTCGTATCCACAAATTCCACAAACGAGTGAATAATGCTCTCGGGATGCAGCACTACCGAAATCTGATCATAAGGCATATCAAATAACCAGTGGGCTTCTATGACCTCCAGCCCTTTGTTGGCCATACTGGCAGAATCGATAGTGATTTTGGCTCCCATCGACCAGTTGGGATGTTTGAGTGCATCGGCAACGGTTACTCCATGCAGCTCTGCGCGGGTACGATCACGAAACGAACCGCCTGATGCAGTTAGCGTCAGCTGGGCGATCCGTTCACGAGGCTCTCCATTTAAAGACTGAAAAAGAGCCGAATGCTCACTATCAATAGGCAGCAGCTGCACACCTTTTTGACGCGCACGTTCTGTCACAAGATGCCCTGCTGTAACGAGGGTTTCTTTGTTAGCCAGACCAATCGTTTTGCCTGCCTCGATCGCTGCCAGCGTAGAAGGCAGCCCCATACTGCCCATTACCGCAGTAACAACTGTATGTGCTTCCGTACCTGCAGCCACTTCGATCAGACCTTGCTCTCCATAATGTACCTGCGTTCCTGCAGGCAGCTGATGACGAATTTGTTCTGCCAGCTCTTTGTTTGCTACAGAGACGATTCGTGGCTGGAATTCATTTGCCTGCTGCACAACCAGATCCACATTCGTACCTGCTGCTATCCCTTCTACCTGAAAGGCTTCCGGATGGGCACGTACTACATCCAGCGTCTGGGTACCAATAGAACCGGTTGATCCGAGAATTGCTATCTTTTTCATTGTGTCCTCCGTCTGCTCTTCATTTGCTTGAGTGCCAGCATGTTCAGTGCAGGCTTAACTATCCTGATTTATTATAATTAAATATTTTTATAAGGAAGCTTAGCGATTTCCAAGTACATACGCATACGAATGGAAATCTCCAAGCAAAAGAAGGAGAACTGCATTAATCGTTCTCCTTGTCTATTAATAAGGTAATAGCATCAAAATGTGCACAAATGGAAACACCATCAGCCAGCTGTCACAACGATCCAGAATACCACCGTGTCCAGGCAATATTTTGCCTGAATCCTTGATTCCGTAAATGCGTTTGTATGCAGACTGAATCAGATCCCCCATCTGCCCTACAATAGATGCTGCTACACCAATCAAAACAGCAATCCATAGCGGGAATAATGTTGGCGACATTAATGAAAAGACAATAGCAACTATAATCGCCCAGCATATTCCGCCAATAGCACCTTCTATAGTTTTGTTGGGGCTGATTGAAGGCCATAGCTTGCGTTTGCCCAGCGCTTTCCCTGTAAAATATGCGCCAATATCACTCGCCCAGATGGAGGCCAGCAGTACAAATGTCCAGTATAAGCCATGACCATCCGGTGCCTGACGTGTGTATGCAATATAAGCAAACCCTGTACCTATATAAAAGGCTCCAATGAACAGAAGTGCCATTTGTTTAATATCCAGATTATTCTTGGATATCACAGTGATAGACAGCAATAATAGCATTACAATCCAAATACTGTGATCAACGGACAATGGCGGTGTCAGATTCATTAGTGTCCAGGGAAAGAGCATATACGCGACACTAATGTAGCCGATCACCGCCGGTGCTCCGAATGGAGCCGCCTTTGTCATGGTTACAAATTCATAATATCCAATTAGAGCCATTGCCAGTATCAAGCCCTGGTAAGCGTAGCCTCCAAGCAGGCAAAAGCTGACATATACGGCTGCAGCTATGATACCAGTGATTATCCGCTCTTTCACAATCCATCCTCCATCCGAACAACATACAGAACGTTCGCCGGTACTTCTAGAGACCGCCATACCTCCGTATTCTGCGCTGATATTCTGCTACTGCTTCAATCATATGTTCTTTGCCAAATTCCGGCCAGTAAATCGGTGTAAACCATAATTCACTGTAAGCCAGCTGCCAGAGCATAAAATTGCTCAGCCGAAGTTCTCCACTGGTACGGATCAACAGATCAGGATCGGGCAGACTTGACGATTGTAGTACGGTGCCAAATGTATCGGGATTGATGTCTTCCATGGACATCGTACCGTTTTGGACAGCTTCTACCATCTTTTTTACACCTTCTGTAATTTCAATCCGGCTGCCATAATTCATGGCAAAGGTCAATACCAGCCCTGTATTGCGTGCAGTATCGCGGATTGCTTTTTCCAACGGTTCCAGTGTAAAAGAAGGCAGTACGCTTTTATCACCCATTAATCGGACCTGTACATTTTTCTCAACCAGTTCTTCAAGCTCTGTAGCTACAAATTCCCCAGGAAGTTTCATCAGAAAATCCACTTCTTCCCTGGGTCTTTTCCAGTTTTCTGTTGAGAAAGCATACATGGTCAAATATTTGACTCCAAGTTCATCTGCAGCAATGGTGGCCCGCTTTACAGCTTTCATTCCGTTTTGATGCCCGATGACACGCGGCATACCTAAACTTTTCGCCCAGCGTCCATTTCCATCCATAATAATGGCAATATGCTGTGGAATATTCTCCTGCGAAAGTTCGCCGGAACTTTGTTGCTCTTCTTTTTCCCACCACGAGCGAACACGCTTGAACATCACTTTTCCTCCATGCCAGTAGTGAAAAGAGACAAACCCCACCAGTTCGGAGGGGTCGCCAGTCTCTTACACTTCCATAATCTCTTTTTCTTTCGCAGCCAGTACATTGTCAACTTCTTTGATGAAGCGGTCTGTCAGTTTTTGTACATCTTCCTGATGACCATGGGATTCATCTTCGGAAATATCCGTTTTTTCCAGCTTTTTGATATCATCATTCGCATCGCGGCGAATATTGCGGATAGCCACTTTGGACTCTTCACCGAACTTTTTGGTCAGCTTCACCAGTTCTGCACGACGCTCTTCAGTGAGTGCCGGAATAGACAGACGAATGATGTTACCATCGTTGGCTGGAGTCAATCCGAGATCCGATTTCATGATAGCACGTTCAATATCGGACAAAGAGGATTTGTCCCACGGCTGAATCAGCAGTGTACGGGAATCCGGTGTACTGATATTGGCCAATTGATTCAGAGGCGTCATGGAACCATAATATTCTACCTGTACACGATCCAGAATGGATGGTGTTGCGCGTCCGGCGCGCAGTGTAGCGAGGTCACGGCTCAGAGCTTGAATCGCTTTTTGCATACGATCTTCTGCGCTTTTTTTAACCGATTGAGGCATTAATCTACACTCCCTTTAACAACCGTACCGATCTTCTCACCGAGTACGACTCGTTTGATATTTCCCTGTTCTGTAATAGCGAATACAATTAGCGGGATATTATTATCCATACACAGAGAAGACGCTGTCGAATCCATAACACCCAGATTCTGATTCAGCACTTCCATGTATGTAAGCTGTTCGAATTTGACAGCGGTCGGGTCCTTGAATGGATCTGCCGAGTACACACCATCGACTTTATTTTTAGCCATCAAAATAACTTCTGCTTCGATCTCAGCTGCACGCAGTGCTGCTGTTGTATCTGTGGAGAAGAATGGATTACCTGTTCCGGCTGCGAAGATAACGACACGTCCTTTTTCCAGATGACGGATTGCTCTTCTACGGATGTATGGCTCAGCGATCTGCTGCATTGCGATCGATGTCTGTACACGTGTCGGAACATTGATTTGCTCCAGTGCATCCTGCAGAGCCAGCGAGTTCATTACAGTAGCCAGCATACCCATGTAATCTGCCGTTGCACGGTCGATTCCATTTGCACTGCCTGCAATACCGCGCCAGATGTTACCACCGCCGCATACTACTGCTACCTCCACGCCCAATTCAACAACTTCCTTGATCTGATCTGCGATCGAAGAAATCATCTCTGCTTCAATGCCGTAACCCGTCATACCTGACAGCGACTCACCACTGACCTTCAAGACCACTCTTTTAAATACAGGCTTATTCAAATTCATACCCTCCACTTTGCGAATTTAGTTCTGATAGCGGTATAACCGGCTATAGGATGTCTTTTAATCTGTTCCGGTTCCACTTCTAGGCTGCCGTAATTAAACGATCTTACAAAAGAAGGAACACAGTCTGTGTCCCCTCCTTGTTTGTTATTACTGAATCGTTTTCCGGTGATGCAACCCGAGATGAATTCGGATTAGCGGTTAACCTGTGCCATAACTTCTTCTACAAAGTTGTCTTCTTTTTTCTCCAGGCCTTCACCCAGTTCGAAACGGGCAAAACGACGGATAGAGATATTTTCACCAATTGTGCTGATTTTTTCGTTCAACAGTTGGTTGATTGTTTTGTCTGGATCTTTAACGAAAGATTGCTCCAGCAGGCAGTACTCTTCATAGTACTTGTTGATGCGGCCTTCAACCATTTTTTCAACGATTTTCTCAGGCTTGCCTTCGTTCAGAGCTTGTGCTTTCAAGATTTCTTTTTCTTTTTCGATCGCTTCAGCAGGAACTTCTTCACGACGAACATACAGCGGGTTAGCTGCTGCGATTTGCATAGCGATGTCGCGAGCGAAAGATTTGAATTGATCTGTTTTACCTACGAAGTCAGTTTCGCAGTTGATTTCTACCAGTACGCCGATACGTCCGCCAGCGTGGATGTAGGATTCAACAGTACCTTCAGTTGCTGCACGGCCAGCTTTGTTTGCTGCTGCAGACAGACCTTTTTCACGAAGTACGTCTACCGCTTTTGCGATGTCGCCGCCTGTTTCTTCCAGTGCTTTCTTACAATCCAGCATACCTGCGCCTGTTTTTTCACGAAGCTCTTTTACTGCGCTTGCACTAACTGCCATTATTGTGACCTCCATATAATTGAGTATTTAAGTAACATCCATCCGATCAGTACCATATAGGTGCTAATCGTTTTTCACCCTGGTATCCTTTACCGGGATACACCCAGTAGAAGCTTACCATATTTCATCAGGAAATTGAATTTGCAATTCCTCTGATATCTTAAAAAAAGGGCAGTGAAAGGCTATACACCTACCAACCACCCTTTTATTTTTACGCAATCTTCATTGCAATGTTAATGCGTGATCAGCTAATTATGCAGTAGTTTGCTCGCCTTGGTTAGCTTCGATAACCGCATCAGCCATTTTTCCAGTCAGCAATTTAACCGCGCGAATCGCGTCATCGTTACCTGGAATTACATAGTCGATTTCGTCCGGATCACAGTTAGTATCAACGATACCTACGATTGGGATACCCAGTTTGCGAGCTTCTGCAACAGCAATACGCTCTTTACGAGGATCGATGATGAACAGGGCACTAGGCAGGCCTCTCATGTTTTTGATACCGCCCAGGAATTTCTCCAGACGATCTTTCTCTTTGCGAAGCAAGATTACTTCTTTTTTAGGCAGTACTTCGAAAGTACCGTCTTCTTCCCATTTTTCCAGTTCTTTCAGACGGTTGATACGTTTTTGGATCGTTTCGAAGTTAGTCAGTGTACCACCCAACCAACGTTGGTTGATGTAGAATTGACCTGCGCGCTCAGCTTCTTCCTTAACGGAATCTTGAGCTTGTTTTTTAGTACCAACGAACAGTACAGTACCGCCGTCAGCTGCTACGGATTTTACGAAGTTGTAAGCTTCATCAACCTTTTTAACTGTTTTTTGCAAGTCGATGATGTAAATTCCGTTTCTTTCTGTAAAGATGTAACGATCCATTTTTGGGTTCCAGCGACGAGTCTGGTGTCCGAAATGTACGCCAGCTTCCAAAAGCTGTTTCATGGAAATAACTGCCATTTGTGTTTCCTCCTAAGATTTGGTTTTTTGTGTGCCTCCGCTTTCGTCCACTTTCGGCAAGACTTTTCATTGAAAAGCACCTTTGCCTGAAATCAAAAAGCGTGTGTTTTAACACCACCAATTAATATATCATAACGCTGAGCTAATGTGCAACACTTAATATTGATACTGTATTTTACAAATAGAAAAACAGCCATCTTCCTGCTGCTTTTCGCAACGTCTCATGAAGATGGCTGTCCTGTAATAATACTAATGATATCGTTATAATCCTGCTTGGTTCCGATCTCGAAGGTACCTACCTGCAACTTGGTATTGGCTTTGCGTTCCGAAGCTTTATTAATAAACTCACTTTGACTGTTGATTAACCCTTCTTTTTTGAGAGAGAAAGCTACATCATTGAGATTCTCGCCAGGATTAATTGTAAAACTTACATTGGGAGATTCAGGAGATGAGGGTGATTTGGATGACTGTGTTTTATCACTGCTGGTGCTGGCAGGCTGCCTGGGTTGACTCGTCGATTCATTGGTCGCCGCCTTTGGTTGCTGCGGACTGGTTGGTGCTGTAGGCTCTTTGGTGGACGATGCTTTGTTTCCTTTTTGAGCTTCTTTTTTGGCCGCTTCCTCAGCCTGCAGCTGCTTCCACTGCTCACTCGTGTATACTTTTTGATCGGAGCTGAATACCTGCATATTCTGTGCCTGTGCGGCCTCCTGAAGCTGCTCAGGGGTGAGCTGTGCTCCACTCATCATCGTCTGGCCTTTGCCGATATTCATTAACTGAAGCAGGATTGCTCCTACAATAATACCTATCCCTATTCCAATAATAAAAGAGCGGTTTTTGATCACGATTGTTCCTCCTGTTTGGCCAGCTGTAGAATCAGCAGTATCTCTCCACGCTGTAAACCAACCGCTTTGGCAATGGTGTCAACAGACTTCCCGCTCTCATGCAGCTTGAACAGTTCGGGATAACGATCCTGAATTTTTTCGGTAGGTGGTTCTTCCGCTTCTACAGGAGAGGCTGCTACCTGTTCCTGCATCATACGGGCAGCCGATTGGCGCAGCGCCTCTCCCTGCTGATTAAACACCTTCATTTCCGCAGGTGCAGCTACCATCTCTATACCGGCAGGAATTACAGGGACAGGCTGATAAACCGGCTGTACAGGGACGATAGACGTCTTCTGCTCCAATTCCATTAGACGCTGTCTCATCTCGCTTACCTGCTCCTGAAGAGCAAGCTGCTTGGCTGTAGATTCCTGTTTGATCTGGGAGACCAGGTCAATAATTTCTTCGTTTTCTTTTTCGATCTCGGTCATATAGTGTTCCAGCGTATCTTCGACTTTCTCCACGGTGGCGGATACGGCTGTGTCTGTTGTTTTAGCATTACCTTTTTTGGGAATCATAATACCGTATACAACGGCAATAGCCCCTATGATAACAATGTATACCCACGGCGGAAACTCGCCCATATTTACTCACCCTAATAATTATGTCTTGGAATGGCAAACAAAACCTGTCTTTAAAAGGACAGGTCGATATGTTTACCCTTGTATGGATGTTCTGCAGGAGCAGGTCCCTGAATGGCTGCCTCTTCCTGCTCATGATGTCTGCCAGAAGCATGATGCTCATCGGAATGACCATCATGAATAGAGGCGGAGGAAGACTCCTTGACTCCATCGCTTCGTGTACGTGCACGGTCTGCCTGCTCTTTCATCTGATCCGAAAGCATCGACTGTTCCAGAGCCGGACGTATAAGATGCTCCTGTTGAATCTTTCCTGCATCACTTGTACGAGGTACAGCAATTTGTAATTCTACAGCTCTCATTCCCATGACGTACACCTGCCCTCACAATTTAATTAGTGATTGGACAGCATTGCGATGTCTCCATTTTCAAAAATGAAGTGAACGCGCTGTGCCGTATCTTTAATATACTTGGTATAACGGCCAATGACCAGCTTGGATCCTCCATAAATCGTATGAACAACCTCAATTTTTGCATTAGCAGACTGCTCCAGTGTTCTCTCAATATTGAGAATGTTGTCCTTGATCTCATCACGCTCACGCAGCTGACTTTTTTTGGTTGCCGACAATTTGATACGCAGTGCCATTTTATCCGCACCAAGCTGTCCCACTGCCGCCAATTGATCCAGCAAATTCAGTGCTTTCTCGGTTTTATCAAGGTTCTCCATATGCGTTTTGAGCTCATTTCTCAAAGTAACAAGTTGGTTGCGCAGTTCGGGCAGTACACCTACTTCCAGTTCAGTTACGGTGTAGGCAGTATTACCGATCGTGCGAGCCACAATAATTTCGCCTGCCTGCAGATGTCCACCTACTACAAGACCTTTGGGGCCGTTACAGAATATGCTGTTCCCCGCTTGTACCTGGGAGTGCATAATACTCTGGGAAACAATAACCGATTCTCCAGCCTGTACGTGGCCGTCCTGGATAAAACCGGTTTTCACATCTACTGCAGCTTTGATGAGTCCTTTATGGTAACCGATAATGCCGCCTGTAATTTCGATAGAACCGCCGGCTTCCAGTTCAGCACCTTCCACTCCGCCTATTACACGGATATCTCCAGATGCTTTTACCCGGAAATTGGAAAGTACATTACCGCGAATTACAACGGTTCCCACAAAATCAATATTGCCTGTATGGTAATCAATATCCCCATTGACTTCGTAAACGGGAAATACATTGATTTTGCCGTTATCTGTGCGTGAAATCATTCCGTCAATCGCCGCATACATGGCAGTCTGTTCGGGATTCAGTACAATATTTTTGCCGATCTTGAAGCGCGCTTCTTTGCCGGGCTTGTACGGAATGGGCTCGCCGTTGACATCTATGCCAGGCTCACCGGGCTGTGGATCGACCTTCTCGGCGATCAGTTGCCCCTTCATTGCATTATTAAGTCTTATAATTTCTTTGTAGTCCACTTTTCCATCTTCTGTTTCAAGTGGTCTTCTTGGATTGGAGTCCAGTGATACATTGTATTGAATTTTGCCGTCGATCCCGTTAACCGGTTTTATTCCAAAGGCTACTGCGATAGCTTCTGATCCATATTGTTCCGGCTGAAGGGCAATCTTTTGCAGTTCTTCCATACGTATACCGTAGGTCACTCCCTGTGTACGCAAAAATCCCTCCAGTTGTTCAGCAGTACATTCAAACTGTTCATCGTGTTTCGTAAGTTCCAGATAAGCTATAGACTTGTCATTTGAAAAGCTAAGCTTCATGTATTCGTCCAGCAATAGTTGAGAGGTCACGCCATATTCCCCTTTCCTGCTTATAGCGGCGTTCACATATCTTGCATTAACAGACCTCTTTGTTTGTCAAGAGCTCCGCGGAGACGAAGAATTGCCTTGGAATGCAATTGCGAGATCCGTGATGGAGACAGTGACATAACTTCTGCGATTTCACTAAGTGACAGGTCTTCATAATAAAGTAGTGACACAACCGTTCTTTCTTTTTCTGTAAGCTTCTCGATCCCTTTCATCAGCAGATCTTTCAGTACAAAATCATTGACGGAACGATCCGGATTTTTGGCTTTTTCATCCACAATCAGAGACATCCGTGTTTCTGATTCTTCTTCCCGGATAGGATCTTCCAGTGAAGTGATGGTCATAACTGCGACATCCTGCAGCATGGTCTGGAATTCACGTTCACTTACATCAAGATAATCGCTGATTTCTGCATCAGAGACAGAGCGCATATACTTTTGTTCCAGTTGTTGATAGGCATCTTCAATTTTGCGGGCTTTTTCACGTACAGAACGAGGAACCCAGTCCCCTTGTCTTAATCCGTCCAAAATAGCGCCTCTTACCCGCCAGGACGCATACGTCTCGAATTGCAGACCGCGTTTATAATCAAATTTCTCAATGGCATCAATTAATCCCATAACCCCATTACTCATCAGGTCATCTTTGGATACATTTTTGGGGAGACCGATAGCAAGGCGGCTTGAGACATATTCAACAGTACCAAGGTGGTTTTCGATCAATCTTTTTTTGGCTTCTACATCGCCATGTTCTTTCCATTGGATCCATAATTCGATGTGGTTAAGATGACTTCCTTTTTGCTCGCTCAATTGCTTTCACCCTCCTTACTTTTGTGTCAGATGGCGTACAGCCTTCGCCAGTTCCTCTGGATCTTGTTGCTTGGTTGAAACCAGTTTGGGAGGGTTGAGAGGAGCAAATTCGTCCTTCTGCCCTGAATCTGCTGGCTTCGGTGTCAGCAAATCATGCAACTCGTTGTCCTGATCAGGTGTCACAACATCAAAATGGCTTCCTCTGTCCTGATCGTCCTGAGAAAGCTCCTGTTGAGTTGGTACTTCGTCCCCGTTCGGCATTTTCGGTACTGCGCCTGCGGGATTCGCGAGAATCCCCAGAATAAAGCGCAGTACGAATGCCAGTAGGAACCACACTATAAATCCTAATATTCCTCTAAAGAGACTTGTGGTCCATAAATTATTTCCAAAAGAGACAAGGAAGGTAATAACAAACCCTATTATCCCAAACCAGAGGTTAAGTTTAATATTCCCTGCCATACCCTATATTTCCTTCTTACCCATTTGTACACTGCGAATCGACAACATACCCGTAATACAATTCATTTCGATGGTACGTCCATAGTTCGCGCCTGTATCCTCGGCAAGTAAGGGAATATTATATTCTTTTAAAAATAATTTACAGGCTTCCACATTGCGAGGACCAATACGCATGTGATCACCACCACTTGAAAAAGTAAACATCTGTGCTCCGCCAGCCATTTTGGCGACCAGACGTGAGCGTATAGCCCCCATATCCGTCATTCTTTTCAGCAGTTCCGGCAATGCCGTATCTGCATACTTCGCAATATTAAGCTGCCCTTCGCGTGCGATATCAGAAGAAGGCAGCATGACGTGGGCCATACCAGCCAGTTGAACATTTTTGTCATACAGCGTAAGGCCAACACACGACCCTAATCCCGTCGTTCGAATAACTCCGGATGTCTTCACGACGTTCAAATCGGCCATACCTACTTTAACGACATTTTGTTCTTCAATCATCTTGGAGCGGAACTCCTAACGATTTAAATATTTTATCAAATGATTCGGGATCCGGAATCAGGAAAAACTGTCCCTCTACTTCTTCATTCCCTTCCAGGAATGTGGTATCGATCAGCAGAGCATCATCGCCCATTTGACCGAACTGGAGAAGTCCGTAATTCAGAATAGCACCTGCCATATCCATTGACAGTCCCGGAACGGTAGGGCTCATGGACAGACCGGTAAAATCAGCCAGGGAAGATAAATAAGACCCTGCTAATATATTACCAATTTCTGCGAGTGCTGACTGCTCCATTTCAGTAAAAAATTCTTCATCGCTGGCTTCAATGCCCGCCAAACGCTTCAATAGACCTTTGCCTGCTTCCGGAGTAAGAACGAAAAACAGGTTACCCGGTGCTTCTCCTTCGACCCGGAAAAAGATAGCCAGAACGATTTGTTCGGGACCACCCACCTTCTCGGCGATCTGTTCGAAAGGAAGAATCTGCACTTTGGGTACAGCCATATCGATAGGCTTGTCCAGAAGTTGGGAGAGGGCAGTGGCTGCATTCCCTGCCCCGATATTCCCCACTTCTTTGAGCACATCCATCTTGAACCCCTCAAGCTTTTTGAACAGGTCCATATTAGTCCTCGATGCTTTCTAGCTGAACAACTTCGGTCTTGTCCAGCACTTCCGCAAGATTGAGCATAACCAGCAGCCGTTCTTCATCAAGCTTTGCTACACCATCCAGATATCTGGCTTTGACGCCGCCTACTACTTCAGGCGGTTTTTCAATGCTGCTGCGTTTGATATCTACTACATCATTTGCGGAATCGACGATAAAGCCGACTTGCATTTTCTCTACTTCAACAATGATGATACGTGTCTGATCATTATATTCTTGACCTGGCAGGTTAAAACGACCACGCAGATCAATAACCGGAATTACCACACCGCGCAGGTTGATTACCCCTTTGACAAAACCAAGTGTTTTTGGAACGCGGGTAATCGGCATCATACGCTCAATGGTCTGTACTTTATCCACTTCAATGCCGTATTCTTCTGTTGCTAGTTTGAAAACGATAACTTTTAATTCATCCATGGGTAAATCCTCCTCAATAATGGGCTGCATTATTTGATAAATGCATTCGGATCAATAATCAAAGCAACCTGGCCGTCTCCCAAGATAGTTGCACCGGAGATGCCGCGTGTTTCCGGCAGGTAACTTCCCAGACTTTTCAGAACGATTTCGTTCTGGCCGATGAAGTTCTCTACTGCAATAGCTGCCAGTTTGTCACCTTTGCGGATAACAACAATCTCGGTTTCTTCCTCTTCACGCTCATCGAAGTCAGGAACTTCAAATACACGGCTGAGGGACAGAAGCGGGATATGCGTATCGCGATAAGGGATCAGCTGACTGCCATGCAGATCACGTACCTGCTTCGCTTTGATGATGCCGGTTTCCACAATTGAAGTCAGTGGAATCGCATATTTTTCCGATCCGACACGGATCAGCATTGCTGAAATGATGGACAGTGTCAGTGGCAGCTGTACGGAGAACTTCGTTCCTTTTCCAAGTTCGGAAGTAACCATAACATGGCCACCCAGGGAAGTGATTTTGGATTTAACTACATCCAGACCAACACCGCGTCCCGATACGTCAGAGATAACCTCAGCCGTACTGAAACCTGGAGCAAACAGAAGTTGATATACTTCCTCGTCCTTCATGGTGTTAGCTACATCCTGTGATACAATGCCATTTTTGATTGCTTTGTTGAGAACATTCTCACGATTGATACCACGGCCATCATCCTCGATCTCGATGAATACATGGTTACCGCTATGGAATGCACTCAGTTTGACTGTACCTGTCTCTTCCTTGCCAGCTGCTATACGATCGGCTACCGGTTCTACACCATGGTCTACCGAGTTGCGGAGCAAGTGAACGAGCGGGTCGCCAATCTCGTCAATAACCGTACGATCCAGCTCGGTTTCGGAGCCGATGATGATCAGATCCAGCTTCTTATCAAGCGATTTAGCAAGGTCGCGTACCATACGAGGGAAGCGGTTGAATACTGTATCTACCGGTACCATCCGTAGTTTGAGGACGATATTTTGCAGATCCGTGCTTACACGTCCCATATGCTCTACAGTATCGGTGAGTGCCGGAACTTTCACTTCACTTGCCAGCTGTTCCAACCGAACACGGTCAATCAACAGTTCGCTGAACAGATTCATCAGTACATCCAGACGGTCGATATCGACACGAATCGTACGTGATGGTGCTGGTGCCGGTGCTTTAGCTGCCTTTGGAGCCGCTGCAGGAGCCGCTTTTGGCGCAGCTGGAGCAGGCGTTGGAGCTGCTGCTGGCGTTTGTGCTACAGGAGCCGCAGCTTCAGTTGCTTCAGGCTCTACTGCCGGTGTAGCAGACATCTCTTTGAGGGATTGTGCATCCAGGCGTGTTACATTCACACTCTCTATTTCGGAAATGCTCGTTACCATCGGTTCCAGCTCGGCTGGATCTTTTTGTGTAACATAATACAGAGAGAAACTGCGTTCGAATTTATCCTGCTCAATATCCTGAGTGGAAGGTTCGGATTTGATAACGTCACCGTAACGTTCCAACAGATCGAACACCATATAGGCACGAACTGCTTTGAGCTGACAATCTTCACGAATGGCTACTTCCATATACAATGCCTGATGGCCTTCTGCCATGGATTGTTCAATAACCGATTGCTGGAATTCATCCAGCTGAATGCCTTTGCTGTCTTTAACAGCAATATTCGCTGAAGCAGCTGGTGCTGCAGCAGGAGCCGTTGCGGCCGCTGCCGGTGCGCCGGCAGCAGGAATATCTCCGCGTACGATTGCCTGTAGTGATTCCACAATGGCAGTAACGTCCGCTTTACCTTCTCCGCCCTGTGTAATGTCCTGTACCATCGATTCGAGGGCATCCAGTCCTTTGAACAGGGTATCAAAGATAAATTCCTGCATAGCGAGCTTTTCGTTACGTACCAGATCCAGTACGTTTTCCATCTGGTGCGTCAACGCCGCCAGATCTTCAAATCCCATTGTAGCAGCCATCCCCTTCAGCGTATGCGCTGAGCGGAAAATAACCTGTACAATACCCAGGTCTGTAGGGTTGCTTTCTAGTTCCAGCATTTTTTCATTCAATGACTGCAGATGATCGTTCGACTCATCAATAAACATGGATAAATATTGATTCATGTCCATCGTGAGACACCTCCTCCATAAAGTAACATAATGCTTGTTATAAGCTATTTAACGATTTGTACAAGTTTAGGCGCAATTTCAGGTAATGGCAGGAGGTGGTTTACACATCCAAGCTCTACAGCCGATCTCGGCATTCCGTACACGACACAGGTATCTTCGTTTTCTGCGAAGGTAGGGATTACTCCACTGTCGTATAAATTTTTCATTTCCTTTGCGCCATCGCTTCCCATTCCCGTCATAATGACAGCGTAACGCTGAAGATCGGAGAATGGACGGATTGAGGCAAAAAGAGTATCCACAGAAGGACGATGCCCATTGCGCGGAGGTTCCTGCGAAAGTTGGATACGATAGCCGCCCTGACTACGGGATACTGTCATATGATAACCTCCTGGCGCAATATAAGCTGTCCCTGGTTGAAGCGGCATTCCATGTTCGGCTTCTACTACAGTAATCTGGCTCAGGCTGTTTAGTCGCTGAGCAAGAGAACGTGTGAAGTTCGGCGGCATATGCTGCACGATCACGATAGGAGCCGGGAAATTTGCTGGGATCTTCTCAAGAAAGCTTTTTAATGCTCTGGGTCCACCAGTTGAGCAGCCTACAGCCACCAGTTTGCCAATAGAAGCCGCAGGAGCGTCTGTATGGGACATTTTACCTGTAACAGGACCCGAAGGAGCAGAAGCAGGCGAAGATGGAACAGAAGGCTTCTCAGGCTCTTTACGCGACAACGGATTTATTGGTGCCCCTGGCGTTTTTGGTACTTTCGGTTCAGCAGGCTTAAGTGGGCTCGCTGCGGTAGACCGTGACTCCGTTGATTTTGGAGGCACAGCTGGTCTGGTTGGACCAAGATCTTCATTACGTCCAGGCCGAGCTAACCAGTTATTAAGCGGTGGTGCAGATTTGCCGGCAGGCGGTGGATTAAGAATTCCAGGTTGAGGACGCCGGGAAGAATCCTCGATAGACGATTTATTAGGATGAGGCGCTGCCTGAGAAGAAGAAGGAGTAATGCTCTCTTCACGTTTCTTCTCAACTTCCGGCAGGGATGGCGACGGAGCAGCGTCAGCCGCCATGGTTTTCTGTTCCGCCCGTTTGCGGCGTCTTTCCAATACATGTACAGCTGTATTGAGCTGTCTGAGCAGCTGTTGTCCCACCTCTTCGATATCCTGGGAATTACTGACTGAAGGTTTACGGATAAAGTCAAAGGCACCATTCTCCAGCGCCATGATTGTCTCTCGCATTCCTTGCTCATTAATGCCCGACAGCATAATGACCGGAACCGGACGCTGAGCCATAATCACTTTCAGCGCTTCCAAACCATTCATTTCGGGCATTTCAACATCCATTGTAACTACATCGGGTTTAAGCTCCATAACTTTCTGGGTAGCTTCTAATCCGTTATTTGCTGTGTCAATTACCTGGAAAGTAGCGTCAGCCTCAATCAAGTCAGAAATAATTTTTCGCATGAACGGGGAGTCGTCTACAACCAGTACTTTATAAGTTGCCATAGTGATAGCACCTCTGTCCCTACAGAATCATTTAGTACGCCGCATCCACTTCTGTATAAATCCTTTGATTCCTGTTAAGCTTCCTTCCTGATGTGCATCCGGTGAAACCACATATTGCATCGCCAGGTTTTGAATGTCCCTCGAAGCGTGACATCCAGGAGCATGGATTGAAAAGGGAACCTGCTTTTTGACCGACTGGCTGACATGAGCATCATCACTTACAAATCCCAGCATTGGAATTTCGAGATTCAGAAAGCGGCTGGTAACCAACCTGATTTTGTCGGAGGTTTGCACCGCTTCCTTTTGACTCTCTGCCCGATTGACTACCAATTTGAAGTTTGTACTCTCTTCCATACCGTAGACTACTTTGATCAGCGCATAAGCATCGGTGATCGCTGTTGGCTCCGGAGTCGTGACTACAATACATTCATCAGCCGACATAATAAACTGCAAAGTTTCCTTCGAAAGTCCCGCTCCTGTATCAAACAGGATATAATCCATATCGGCAGCAATTTTTTGAATTTGAGTAGTAAAGTAAACTAAATCTTTCTCAGAGAGCGAAAATAATGAATTTAAGCCCGATCCACCGGCAATATAAGGCAGTGAACCCGCACCTTTTTCAATAATTTCATCAATCTGTTTTTCCCCGCTTAAAAGATGCGAGAGATTGTATTGCGAACGCACGCCCATCAAAACATCGATATTTGCCATTCCTATATCTGCATCGAATACAAGAACTTTACGTCCAAGGCGCTGCAGGGCAAGTGCAAAATTCAATGTGAAATTCGACTTTCCCACACCGCCCTTCCCACTCGTCACGGCAACAAACTTAGCGTTTTTCGCACCGCGTTCAGGAGCTTCAAGAGCTTTGGCTTTGGCAGACATCAGGTTTCTTAACGATTGGGCCTGGTCCATCATGGCAAGATTTCTCCCAATAACAGATTTGCCAGAAAATCAGGACTTGGCATAAGCAGATCATCCGGCACATTCTGTCCATTGGTCATATAGGACAGACGCAGCGGATGATCTTGCAACAAGTTAAACAGCGCACCATAACTTCCTGTCTCATCAGCCTTGGTAAAAATCACTTTATCCAGTGGGTACTTGCTGAAATGATCAGTAATTGTGCGCATATCTTCCGTTTTGGATGTCAGTGCCAGCACCAGATACGTCTCACTTTGTTCCAGCGGAGCCAGAAGGCTCTGCAGTTCAGATACCAGTAGCTCATTTCTGTAATTGCGCCCAGCCGTATCCATCAGAATCAGATCACATTCGGATAGACGCTGCAGAGCACGCTGCAAGTCTCCTGGTGATTGAGCTACCTCAAGCGGTACACCAAGGATGGAAGCATAGGTTCTTAGCTGTTCTACCGCCGATATACGATACGTATCCGACGTGATAAATCCTACTTTGCGTTTGTATTTGAATAACTGCTCGGCAGCCAGCTTGGCGATGGTAGTCGTCTTTCCTACCCCGGTTGGACCGGCAATATACACGATACGGGTCTCTGCAGCAATACCGCCACCAATTCGTGAGTCGGTAAACTGCTCAATTTGTGCTTTTGCTGCCAATTTGGCTTCACTGGCTGTCATGGACTCCAGATTGGCAGACTGCTCTACAATGCGGTCCATCCATTGATCCAGCAATGGTTGTTCAATGCCCTGGGATTTAAGCTGGTTCATAAGATTATGAAGTGGCTCCGGCAGTTCGGCTCTTTCCTTGTCCCGTGTCAGATCGGCCATCATCTGCTTCATCTGTCGCAGTTCTTCAAAGAGACGCTGCTCGGACATCTGATCTGCCGGATCGGATAGGGGACTTGCTACCGTAGCTGCTAGTGCCTGGACGTGCTGCAATCTTGCACGATCCACTTCAGGTACAAAAGGCTCTTCTTCCGGCAATGGAGATACCGCTGCCGGTGCAGAAGATACAGCCGCCGGTTGATCCGCTGCAAGTGCCTGACGCATAGATTCTGCAAAAGCCTGGCTAGACTTACGATAAGCATCCGGAACGGCTTTTTTGGGAACAGGAGTAGCTGCTGTGACAACAGGTTCAGGCTGCGCTTTGGGTGCTTCCTGGACCTGTTCTTTTTCTACTGCTGCGATAACTTCGATTTTCTTTTTTTGGAACATGCCCAGAAATCCGCCGGTTTTCAGTTCCTTGGTGCTCAGTATAACGGCGTCACTGCCCAGATCTGTGCGTATTTTCAGCATGGCGTCCGGCATCGTATCAACGATATAGCGTTTTACTCTCATAAGTTCACCACCCCGACACTCTGAATTTCAACATTCGGTTCCAGTTCGCTATAGGATAAAACGGGTATATCCTGCATGGTACGTTCAATCAACTGTCGCAGATACATACGTATTGCTGGTGAAGTCAGCACAACAGGCTGTTGTCCCATTTGGAGCAGACGGTTAACCTGCTCGTTAATCTTCTGATACATCGATTGCGTAGATACAGGGTCCAGTGCAAGGTAGGTACCCTGCTCGGATTGCTGCACACTTTCTGCAATTTTCTTTTCCAGGTTAGGACCGACTGTAATCACGCGCAACGTCTCGCCTTGGCTTGTAAACTGCTGTGTAATCTGACGTGACAGAGATTGGCGTACATATTCGGTCAATACATCCGGATCTTTGGTGTAAGCTCCATAATCTGCTAATGTCTCAAAAATGGTTACCATGTCGCGAATGGATATTTTCTCTTTTAATAATTTAACCAATACTTTCTGTACATCACCTACAGATAGTACAGAAGGAATAAGTTCATCTACCAATACAGGGTAATTCTCACGCAGATTGTCGACCAGCGAGCGTGTCTCCTGGCGTCCCAGCAATTCATGGGAATGCTTTTTGATCAGCTCGGTCAGATGTGTAGCTACGACTGAAGGCGGATCAACTACCGTATAGCCCGATAATTCAGCACGATCTTTGGTCAGTTCATCAATCCATAAAGCAGGCAGACCGAATGCTGGTTCTAAAGTCTCTATACCCGTAATGGAATCATCATCAAAACCAGGACTCATGGCCAGGTAGTGGTTTAGTAATAATTCACCACCGCCTACAATATTCCCTTTAATTTTGATTACATATTCATTTGGTTTCAACTGGATATTATCGCGAATACGAATAACAGGGACCACAAGACCCAGTTCCAGTGCGCATTGACGACGAATCATAATAATCCGATCCAGCAAATCTCCGCCCTGCTGTGTATCTGCCAGCGGAATCAATCCATAACCAAATTCGAATTCGATTGGATCGATCTGCAGCAGATTGATTACACTTTCCGGACTGCGCACTTCTTCGATCTGCTGTTCTTCTTCGTGTTGTTCGGCTTCCACCATCTTCTGAGTGAGATTTGCCTGCATACGGCGCGCTGCAATAAACAGCAGAATCGCCAGCGGGAAAGTCGTGAGGAAGTGAATAGGTGTAAATAAACCCAGCAGCGTAATAACGCCCGCTACAATATAGAGCAAAGTTGGATAGGAAAACAGCTGCTTGGTAATATCATCAGCCAGATTGCCTTCGGAAGATGCACGGGTAACGATCAGACCTGCTGCTGTAGAAATAAGAAGCGCCGGAATCTGACTTACCAGACCATCACCGATCGTCAATATGGAATACGTCGAAAGAGCATCAGCGAATGCCATTCCATGAATCGCTATCCCAATAATAAATCCACCAATCAAGTTGATCAGGAGGATAATAATACCTGCAATAGCATCCCCTTTAACGAACTTACTCGCACCATCCATTGCACCATAGAAATCGGCTTCACGTTCAATTTTGCTGCGTCGTTCTCTGGCTTGTTGTTCGTTGATCAGACCTGCGTTCAAATCCGCATCGATACTCATCTGCTTACCGGGCATTGCATCGAGTGTAAAACGAGCTCCTACCTCTGCTACCCGTTCCGAACCTTTGGTAATAACGATAAATTGAACAATAACCAGAATCAGGAAGACAATGAAACCTACTGCAATCTGTCCACCAGCTACCCAGCTGCCGAATGTGGCAACAACCGACCCTGCTTCGCCTTGTCCGAGGATCAATTTGGTTGTAGATATATTAAGCGCCAGGCGGAATAATGTTGTAATCAACAGCATTGCAGGGAATATGGAAAATTCCAGCGCTTCCTTGGTATTCATCGCAATCAGCAAAATAATCATTGCCAGTGAGATATTGACGATGAGTAATACGTCGAGCAGCCATGCCGGGATCGGAAGAATCATCATCATAATAATTCCAATAACGCCTACAAGGACAACCAGGTCTTTTTTCTTCAATGTTATTCAGCCCTCCGATCCCTTACTTTGTTTTACCTCTGACTTTGTATACATAAGCGAGAACTTCCGCTACAGCCTGGAACAAATCTGCGGGTATGGACTCACCAATTTCAGTTCTTGCAAACAATGCTCGTGCCAGTGGTTTATTTTCCATAATCACTACACGATTTTGTTTTGCTACTTCTCTAATTCGTAATGCCATATGATCCTGCCCTTTTGCGATTACTTGTGGTGCAGCCATTTGTGAATTGTCATATTTCAGGGCTACTGCAAAGTGAGTAGGGTTGGTAATGATAACATCAGCATTAGGAACTTCTTGCATCATCCGTTGCATCGCCATACGGCGCTGTCTTTCACGGATTTTACCTTTTATTAACGGATCCCCTTCCGACTTTTTGTATTCATCCTTGATATCCTGCTTGGACATCCGGATTCCTTTGTTATGCTCGTATCGCTGATACATGTAATCAAAGATAGCGAGTATAAATAGAGCCACGCCTACTTTGATTCCAAGATTGACTGTCAGCCCGCCTGCAAAATGAAGAATCGCTTCAACAGACATATACGCTGTTTTGGAAATCTCATGAAGCGCTCCATTCAGAGTGGTATACACCAGATATCCAATCACACTCATTTTTAGTACTGATTTAACAAATTCCACTAATGAGCGTATAGAAACAATATTTTTAAAACCTTTAATAGGATCCAGCTTGCTAAACTTGGGCATGATCGGCTCTCCTGTAAGCAGAAAGCCTACCTGCGCATAACTCGTCGCTAATGCTAATACCACCACAATGCCGAAGACCGGAGCCAACAGCAGTAAAATCTGTATGGCGTATTGACCCAACATCTGCATAATGTTGGCAATCGTTACATCGGTAGACAGCCGATGAATGAAGGCATCCGTAAACAGCCAGGTAATACGTTTCATATAAAAGTCATTAAACATAAGCAAGCAGAATATCCCACCCAGCATAATTGCTGATCCTGGTATATCCATACTTTTTGCAACCTGCCCTTTTTTACGGGTCTCCCTGCGTTTCTGGGGCGTTGCCTCCTCTGTTTTCTCACCGGAGAACAACTGCAGATTCATACGTAACCTGAATGCCAATGGACAGCCTCCTTTCTTCGAAGTCTACTTGGATGGTGGTGCTGTACCCATTACTTTTAGTAAAGATTGCATCGCCTGAAACAACTGTCCAAACAAGTGTTCAAATATAAAAGCAAAACTTGGTGTCAGCAGCATCAGCATGATCAAACCAATAATGATTTTGACAGGTACGCCAATGACAAAAATATTGAACTGTGGAGCACTTCGTGCCAGAAATCCAAGTCCCACATCTGTCAGGAACATGGCTACTACGATAGGTGCGGCCATCTGAAAAGCAATCATAAACGAGTTACTGAATGTACGAATCAAAAACTCACTGATCGATCCATTCGTCATTTTGCTCATGATCTCTGCATCCAGCGGTATCCAGTCATAGCTGTACAATACGGATTGAATCAGATAATGATGACCATTCATACTCAGAAACAGCAGGATGGCAAACATGTATTTGAAGTTACCGATCATCGGAGCAGAAGCTCCAGTCAAAGGATCAAATACGCTGGCAATACCAAACCCTGTCTGAATATCGATAAATGAACCGGCCATCTGGATAACCGTAAACATCAGATAAGCGACATAGCCGAGCAACAAACCGATCATAACTTCACGAAGCACCAGCAGTACATATAATCCGGCTTCTTCCGGTATAGTTACCGATGTTCCTTTGATCAGATAAATCAAAAGTGAGATAAAAAAAGCGATGCCTATCTTAAAGGTGTTAGGTACGCTTCTGGATGAAAAAATAGGTGATATTACAAAAAAAGCGGTCATTCGACAAAAAACAAGCAAAAAAACAGGAAAACTTTGTAGCAGTGTCTCCATAAGCAATCAGCCTAACCAATGTATTTGTATAGATTGCCCAGGATATCGCCAGTGTAATCAACCATAACTGTTAATATCCATGGACCAAATAACAGCAGTGCGAGCATTACAGCTACGATTTTAGGTACAAAGGCAAGAGTTTGCTCCTGGATCTGGGTAGTGGCCTGAAAAATACTGACGATCAGACCCACTACAAGTCCCAGAATAAGCATCGGTGCACTGATTTTTAAAACGGTGTATACCGCTTGTCCTGCCATACCGATGATAAACTCCGAACTCATGATTTACCTCCCTTAATCAGGTGTTTGGGTGCTGCACTAATTAAAACTAATCAATAGCGATTTGACGATGAGATACCAGCCATCGACCAGTACGAATAGTAAAATTTTGAAAGGAAGTGAAATCATTACAGGTGGTAGCATCATCATACCCATCGCCATCAGAACACTCGCAACTACGATGTCGATGACAAGAAACGGTATAAAGACCATAAAGCCCATCTGGAAAGCAGTTTTCAATTCACTGATTGCATAAGAAGGAACCATAACCGTAAGCGGAATATCCTCTACATTTTTGGGTTTGGCTGTACCGGTGTATTCCAGGAAAAGCAGTAAATCCTTTTCTCTCGTATGCTTGAACATGAACTCTTTGATTGGCTTTTCTGCTGCACTTAAAGCCTGTGTCTGACTAATATCGCCTTTTAGATAAGGTTGCAATGCCGTTTGGTTCATCTGAGATAAAGTAGGCGACATAATAAAGATAGTTAAAAATAAAGCCAGCCCTACCAGTACCTGATTGGGAGGCATCTGGTTAGTCCCTAATGAAGTCCGGACAAAGCTGAGCACAATCACAATACGTGTAAAACTGGTCATTAATACCAGAAAAGATGGCGCGATGCTGATGAGTGTAATCAAAAGCAAAATAGACAGCGAGCTGGTCGCCGGGCCATCTGCTGCGTTATCATTATTTCCGATCTGAATATCAATATTCGGTATCGGATCAGCTGTTGCAGCAAATATGGGGTGAACCGATAAGAAGCTAACTAGAAAAAGCATCATAAAGGTTAATATCAGCTTTTTTTTCATGAATCCCTCGACCGATCTGTAGAATCTTCCTCTTTCAGCAGTTCTTCCATCTTCTGCCGGCGATTCGGAATCTGGCGCAGTTTGCTTTCAAACACTTCCTGGAAAGCATCCGTATCACCAATTTCTTCTTCCTGCACGGAAGACTTAGGACGGAAACGGTTGCTGAGTTTGGAGATTAGCGGAGTCAGAATATTGTTCTGATCCACCGATTCGGATTGAAAAGAGCTTATAATCAGTTCTGCCTCTTCAGGATCAGAGATTTTATCTACAAGAGTGATATCTTCTCCTACACCGATTAGATAGACGCTGTTGCCAATTTCAATCACCTGTAACGACTTGTTTGGGCCCATAGCTACCCCGCCTATAGTGCGGATGGCACGGCGGGACAACCAGGTTTGATTTTTCCTGCCCAGGAACCGGAGCAGTAAAATAATTAGGCCTATTATTACAGCCAAGACGATTATAACCCAAACTAGGTTTAGGATATAATCGCCTGTTCCTCCCATTGTGGCTGCTGAACCTGACATGGGAATATTCTCCTATACTCCGAGCGTTTTGCTAATCGCTTCAATAACACGATCAGCCTGGAAAGGTTTTACGATGAAATCTTTGGCTCCTGCTTGAATAGCATCAATAACCATAGCCTGCTGACCCATCGCCGAGCACATGATTACTTTAGCTCCGCCATCCATTTTTTTGATTTCTTTCAGTGCAGCAATGCCGTCCATTTCAGGCATTGTGATGTCCATAGTAACGAGGTCTGGACGAAGTTCTTTGAATTTCTCTACTGCCTGTGCTCCGTCTTGCGCTTCTCCTACAACTTCGTAACCATTTTTAGTTAAAATATCCCGGATCATCATTCTCATAAAAGCTGCATCATCCACGATAAGAATTCGGTTTGCCATTGATTTAAAATCCTCCCTGAGTGATCATTATTGTATTTTTTGAATTCGGTCCCACTGGCTTACGATATCTGTGACACGGACACCAAAGTTTTCATCAATAACAACAACTTCGCCTTTGGCGATCAATTTGTTGTTAACCAGAATGTCTACTGGTTCCCCTGCCAATTTGTCCAGTTCGATAATGGCTCCCTGGGACAATTCGAGTATATCCTTAATTTGCCGTTGGGTCCTTCCTAATTCTACGGTGACTTTGAGTGGAATGTCCATCAATAAGTTCAAATTATTTTCATCCAGGTTAGGAGCTGCTCCTGCGCCGAAGTTAGCAAATTGAACAGGTTGGACATTAACCTCTCTGCCTGCCGGTGCGCCATAATGCTGTGGTGCCTGCGGATATGGCTGAGGCGGCATACCGTAACCCGGAGGATACGGATATGGAGGATACTGCGGATACGGCTGATCTGGCATGCCATACGGTGGTTGTTGACCGTAAGCTGGCATTCCCTGCGGCGGCATCATAGGAGGCGCTGCAGGCTGTTCAGGAGCTTGTTGCGGAGGCATTGCTGCCTGCGGTGCTGCTGCCTGTGGAGGCGCTACGGGAGCCGCTGGTGCACTTGCAGCAGGTTGCTCAGGTGCTGCTTCTTCTCCACCATTGATCAGAATATCTACCATATACTTAGCAAATTCTACAGTGATCAGCTGCATAATAGTGGAATCAATCAAATCCCCTATCAGTAAGCGGAAAGAGATTTTTATGAGTGTCTCTTCGGCTGGCAGCATGCTGACACCTTGATCATTGCTTACGTCCAGGATATCAATTCCTGGTGGTGAGATATTAACAAAACGGTTGAAGATGGTGGACATCGAAGTTGCAGATGAACCCATCATCTGGTTCATGGCTTCCTGTACGGCGCTGACATGAATTTCATTCAACTCTTCGTCCTTTGGATGGCCTTCACCTCCGAGCATCAAGTCCGCGATCACCTGAGCATCCCGTGTCTGGATAACAAGGGAATTGATTCCCTGGAATCCATCCACATACTCTACGTGAACCGCTACATGCGGCTTAGGAAATTCATTTTCAAATTCAGTACGGGTTATAATACCTACCTGAGGAGTCGTAATATCAACTTTTTGTCCCAGCAGGGTAGATAACGCAGTCGCTGCACTACCAAATGTAATATTCCCGATTTCTCCAAGGGCATCCTGTTCCAGCGGAGTCAGAAAATCATCTACACTCTTACCTGCCGTTCCGGATGCTGCGCTATCATCATCACCGGACGACTGCTTGAGCAAAGCGTCAATCTCTTCCTGTGACAAATAATCTTTACTCGTCAACTTCTTCCACTCCTTCACTGACGATCTCGTCAATCTGAACGGCTACCCGGTCTCTTACCATACCCGGGCTTCCTATAAATTTGAGCTGATTGCCTACTTTTATGGATAGTGAATCATGTACTGGCTTATTGAGCGAGATAACATCTCCGACCGATAAACTCAAAAATTCTTGAATCGATAATCGGGAATCGCCCAGTTCGGCAATGATTGGCAGCTGCGCACGGTTCACACGGTGCTCCAGCGCTGCTACTTCTTCAGGTGCCGGTTCTTTTTTCTGAGAAACGAACCAGTGATGTGCCGACAGCTTCGGCATTACAGGTTCAATAACTACGTGTGGAATACAAAGGTTAATCATCCCTGTCGTATCGCCAATTTTAGTGCTTAGCGAGATCAGGGCAATTGTCTCATTGGGAGATACCAGTGACATAAATTGTGGGTTAGTCTCCAGCGCTTCCATACGTGGTGACAGATCAATAACAGTCTTCCACGCTTCCTGTAGGCTCTCGAACGTTCGGCTGAACACACGCTCGATGATCGTTGTCTCAATCTCAGTCAATGCATTGATTTTGGAAGGTGCTGCCCCTGTACCACCAAGCAGGCGATCCAGCATGGCAAAAGCGATATTCGGATGAACTTCCAGTACCATCCGGCCTTCCAGGGGCTCCGCTTCAAAAATATTCAAAATCGTCATTTTGGGAATAGAACGTATAAATTCATCATAAGGAAGCTGCTCAACCTGAACGACGCTAATCTGTACAAAAGTACGAAGCTGTGCCGAGAAATAAGTAGTCAGGTAACGCGCAAAATTCTCATGAATCCGGGTCAAGCTCCGGATATGATCTTTTGAAAAACGGACAGCCCGTTTAAAATCGTATACTCTGACCTTTTTCTGGGTATCTTCCTTTTTAAGTTCCTCCGCATCCATTTCCCCGGAAGAAAGTGCCGCTAAAAGGGCATCTATCTCTCCTTGGGATAATACATCTACCATAATCTCACCCCCTTACGATTGTAAATTGATTTATTGTTAAGATTAGGTTGATTCCAGCTTTCTCTATTAAATGGAACTTACGATGCGGTCGGATACTTGTACGTCGATCAGCTTGCCACCTTCGGCAGGCAATGCACTGTTGATCAATTTAAGCAGTTTGGCATCCAACTGGTCAATGCCTTTGGCACTGTTGAGCTCATCCGGATTGGTATCTGCCAGTGTTCTGACGATAATCGGCTTGATTTTGAGATCTTTGATCAGATCAAAACCTGCTTTGGCTTCTTCATCAGCCAGTTGAAACGAGAAGCTGATTTTTACTACATAAGAAGGATCTGCCAGGTTGGTAGTCATATCTGTGATGTCTGATGATACAGCGGCAATCTCGGTTGCTGTCATACTCTCCAACTTGGCTTTCTCGGCCGCCGCGGCTTCGGCAGCAGTCGTTGGTTTTTTGTCCCCAAAAACATTTCCCATCAGGAAAAATGCGACAACACCAATCAAACCCAGTGCCAATACCCCGCTGATTATCCAGGGTAGTAACTTTTTCATTCCAATTCCTCCATATGCTGCACCTTAATTGTTCCAGTAAGTGTGCCTATACTTTTGTTGTATTCTTGAACCAGACTCGTCACTTTTGCCGCCTTTTCCAATACAATCATACGCTTACCTGTAATTAATGTGATGTAGGTATCAGGCGTTTCTTCCACCATTTCAATTAGCAGGGCATTAACCCACATGGGGGAACCGTTAAGCCGCGTGACAGGGATCATATTACCCCTCCTTGAATGTTACTTGCTATTTAAGAAGAGGGAGAAGATATTATTCCTCCCTCTAGCTGTCTAGATTATCGTTTCAGGTTTACAACTTCCTGCAGAATTTCATCAGAAGTTGTAATGATACGGGAGTTCGCCTGGAAACCACGCTGTGCAACGATCATCTCGGTAAATTCACCTGTCAGATCGACGTTGGACATTTCCAGCTGACCTGCTACGATCGCGCCTGTACCATTCGCTGGATCTGCAGCATTTACCAGTTCAATCGTGCCATCTGGATTGGCGTTAGGAGTTACACGGTACAAACTTCCACCAATTTTCTCCAGACCACCCGGGTTTATTACTTTTGCAACTCCCAGCTGAGGACCAGCAGCAGTTGTTCCATCAGCCATCGTGTACAGCAAAGTACCATTGTTCTGGATACTGAATGATACCGCACCTTCATCGATCTGAATTGGAGCTCCACCATTATCGACTACAAATGCACCATCTGAAGTAACCAACTGACGGGAAGCATCCACATGGAAGTCACCGGCACGTGTGAGGTAAGGAACTTCTTGATCCGCAGAAAGCTTGATTGCGAAGAATCCATCGCCATCGATACGCAGGTCTGTCGGGTTATTCGTAGTCTGTGCACTACCAGCCAGATGAAGAGTATCAATGGAGGAAGTTTTCACACCCAGACCTACCTGTTGAGCATTCACACCGCCGCTCTCGCCTTCTGTTGGAGCCGTTACGCCTTTGGTTGTCTGGCTGAGGATATCCTGGAACATAACACGGGAGCTTTTAAAACCTGTTGTATTTACGTTTGCGATGTTGTTACCGATGACGTCCAGTTTAGTTTGAAAACCTTTCATACCTGACACGCCGGAATACATGGATCTTAACATTAATATTTCCTCCTAATGAATACATAATGTGATGGTTGAGACTGCGTCAGTCGGTCGGCAGTCTCCTGGCTCTCCATTACTGGTCCGGCCAGAGAATTAGATAATTACAGCACTATCAATTTGAGTAAATACATTATCTTTCATTGAGTTGCCATCCATGGCGGTAACAACGGTCCTATTAGGCACATTGACGATAAGAGCGACATTGTTTTGCATCAAGATCAGGGAATCTTTGGAGCCTTTAGCAGCAGCTTTATCAATAGCCTGATTCAAGCTGTTCATTTGTTCCTTGCTGAATTCAATTCCTCTTTGTTCCAGACGTTTGGAGGCATGATTGCTGAACTTTAGCAGGTTCTGATCAAGAATGTTTTGAAATTCATTGGGTTTGGAACCTGATGTGGTATTCTTGCTGCGTCCTAGCAATCCGGAATTGATATTGGACGGATACAGCTGGCCTACCTGGATCGGGCCGCTCATGACACTGCAGCCTCTGAATCTGCTGCTGTAGTACTTTCTTCAGTGGCACTACTTTCCGCATCCGTTGTAGATGAAGCAGGTACTGACGGTGCTTGTTCTGCAGCTGGCTGTGCAGTGCTGGTTGTTTCTTCCGCAGCGGCTGCCGGTTGTGCAGGTGCATCATTTGAAGATGTAGTATCTGTGTTGCTCTCGCTAGCAGGTACTGTAATTGGGCTTTCAGTTGCCGTAGGTGCTGTTGTACTGGCTGGTGTCGTAGAGTCCGGTGTAGCTGCAGCCGTATCTGCTGCGGTACTTGCTGCAGGTTTTGTTTCAGCTGCTTTGGCGGTCGCTGGCTCTACTTTGGCAATCAAAGTGAGTGGAACTGCGTCTGCGCCTACCTGTGCGTACTGTACTCCACCTTTCATTACGATACCTTCTACAACGCCTGTTTCGTAAGTGGATGTCTTCTCGCCTGTCTTGCTGTCTGTTTTTTCATTCAACCAGGTGACCTTCTTGCCAATCAGTTCTGAAGAAGCCCCTAATGATGTATCGACAGATCCCTTCAAATTATCAAGCTTTTCTCCGATTTTTGTTAATTGTGTCAGTGAGGAGAATTGAGCCATCTGAGCGATAAACTGTGAATTGTCCATTGGTGACATAGGATCCTGGTTTTTTAATTGAGCAACCAGCAGAGCCATAAACTGATCTTGTCCCAATTCGGACTTTTGTGTAGCTGCGGCCGTTTTTACATTACTTGCAGAATAATTGGGCCATGTGTTCGATGTGGAAATCAAATTCGGCAAAACATTCACCTCTATTTCCTAATTATGCTTTTGCTACGTAAGTGCTGCCGTAAGGCGTTCTGTTGGCACCTCGCATGTTCACTCGCTCTTCACGCCATTCGTTTAGTTCATTACCAAGTTCTGCTGCAAGAACAGCATCACCATTTTGTTCTTCTTTGGATTTGGAGCGACGACCCGATTGTTGTTGATCCGAACCTGACTGGAATCCTTGCCCTCCATTATACATATCGGATTGCATTGAAGAACTTTGAGTAACTTCGAGTTTTTCGACTTGAAGTCCCTGTGCCTGAAGCGCTGAACGAAGCTGTGCCATTTGCTGCTCCAACATATCTTTGGCTCCATGTTTTTCAGTAATGAATTGAGCCATCAGCTGTCCATCCTGAATGGTGATCTTCACATCAACCTGTCCCAGATGTTCAGGATTCAAGATGATTTTGGCTTCGGATACACCGTTTAATTGCTGAACATCAAATTTGCTTACGATGAATTTGCCCATTTCCTGAGAAAAGTTCTGAGCATTCATTGTAGGTGGTGGTGCAGTCGTTGTTAGTGGAGCGGCATCTGCTTTCATAGCCAGCTGTCCAGCTGTTACGATGACGGGTTCCTGATGCTGTGTCTGACCGGTAACCGGCTCTACACTCTCAGCTGTATTTTCGGTCTGTGCTGCAGTCGTGCTGGCTGCTGCTGTATCTTGTACAGCTATAGTCTGAAACGGATTATTGGACTGCTGTTGCTGATTACCACCTTGTCCGCTACCCGATTGACCCATTGTCGATTCACCGGATTGCTGCAATACGTTCTGAAGATTATTTAACAGTTGTTCCAGCTTCGGATCTGCCTGTTGACTTCCACTCTGAACCGTCTTCAGTTTGTCAACGACCTGTGATACCGCATCTGCTACTGCAAAACGCAGTGTCTCGGGCTGCTGTGCAATGGCTGGCAGTGCAGCTGTCAATGGCTGCTGAGCTGTCTGTTGGCCAGTGACTACCGGCTCCCCACCTTCTGTTCCTTGCTGCTGTGATTCACCGTCTCCGGATAACACCTGTTGGACCTGAACCAGCCACACCTGTAATGATTGCATTAGAGCAGGATCATTGACAATGGAAGCATCCATATCTTCCAGCTTCCCAAGCAGATCTTCCATTAACTTGCCGACTTTCTCAACTTGCTCTCCCTGCGTCCCTTCTGTGTTGTCTTGCTCACCGGAAATGACTTGTTGAAGCATCTCCAGCAGCGAAGCAGCAGAACCAATAATTCCTGCAGAAACCTGACCGGCAGTAGTGACATTTGCAGCTGTACCTGCTGTACCCGCGGAACCCATAACGTACGTCAGTGCCTGATTGAATCCTGCCCCTGTCGCACCCGTTGTTCCTGCAGCCGAAGCTGCTCCCGGTGTCTTAGCTGTTGCTGCGGTTGTGGTTGTTGTGTTTTGAAGTATCATACTCATATATTATCACCTCCAGGAGAGCAAATTTTAATAAGAAGGACTTCCTGCTTATGACTGTTTTCGATAGAATAGGAAATGATTCCGATACCTCCTAGTGAGGTTAATTCGCCATTAACCGATTGAGAATCTGTGCAGTTCCCGTTGGATCTTCGGTAGACATTGCCGATAGAACACTGGCTCTTGTTGAATCGTCCATTGTATTCAGAACCTGTAGGACTTTACTCTGACTTACTTTAGCCGTTTGCAGAAGCAAGGATGCAGCGCTATTGGCCGGCATGGTTGTAAATGTTTGTGCAAGTGCTTCATTATCCAGCTTGGAACCGGCTGGTGCTTTCGCATTTTGTGCACTACCGGTTTTGGTCTGCAGAGCAGCCAAACTTGCTGAAGTTGCATTTTTCAAAGCAAGCGACGTATCTGCTGCAACTTTTGGATCCATTTTCTGCAAAATGCTAGCCTGATCCTGTGAATTCATTTTACTGAAGATTAGTACCTGTTCATCTGTAGTCATATTCTGCATAATTGCTGCTGCTTTGGAAGCACTCATATCGGAATAGACATTCGCCAGATTTTTCAACTGCTTATCCTGCTCTGTTGGTGTAGTCACGGTGTTGGTCGTACCCGTTGGTGCTGTACCAGCTGCAGGTGCTGTACCATTTGTTCCCGTGCCTGTTGTCGCTCCGGCAGTTCCCGGAGTCTGAGTTTTTATTTGATCTTGCAGCTTCTTAAGCTCTGCTGCCTGTGTAGCTTGTGCTTTTTTGGATTCATCCAGCTGCTGCTTTAATTGGTCGACAGTTGCTGCATTACTTTCATTTTGATTGGATGCCACATCTGTGCTATTACCTTTATCGGCAGATGGGACCCAATTTTTCACTATAGGAATTTTGTCCAGTGTCTGAAACATGCTAGCCCGCAAATTTGTATTGAACAGCATTACGATTGCGCCTACTAATACAAGGGTAAACAGAATTGGAGTAGCGATAAAAAGCAACCTTCCAAGTCCACCGGACTCCTTTTCCATATCGGTATCCAAATCCAGATTTTTCTTCGCCACGGTAATCCTCCTTGAGCAAAAACATCCTTCATTATTCCCTTTTACTGATAAAGTAAATCGTTTACATTCTCAGTGTTCGGGTGCTGCCTTGATGGCTCAGAGAGCGTTCTATCTCGATTGCATTGCAAATCGTACAGTCGCCATCTCATCCAGTGCATTTTGCTCACGCAGCATATGTTCCTGCATGAATTTTGCTTTTGCTTTGTCTTTGGCTTGAAGCCATACTTTTTCATCGACCATTTTCTCGGTTAAATGAAGCTTTTTGTGTTCAACATCAACTTGTGCACGATGAACATCCGCTATTTTTTTGGCAACGCATTGATCCAGATATGCAATATAACGCTGCATATCCTGTAAATCCGATATAGGAGCACACTGTTCAATCGCTTGATTGATCGCTTCCAGTGTACGGTTCTGATCTTCCAGTAACTGATCCAGTGATTGTTCCTGTGCCTGCAACTCACCCAATGCTGTCGACAAAAGCCATTCTGCCTGGTTTTTAGCACTTGATTTGATATCTACAACCTTTTGAAAGTTATACTGGAAATTCATTACTCATCAGCTCCTCACAAATTCGGAAATCATCTGCTCTTGCGCATCACTCAGTGTCGTTTTCTCATGCACCTTTTGTTTCGTAAAATTCCAGACATCCTTGATCCGTTCGATGGCTTCATCAATATCCGGACTGGAGCCCCTCTGGTAGGCACCAATATTAATTAAATCTTCGGATTCTTTATATACAGACATCAGACGCTTCATATTATTGGCTGCATCTGTCTGATCTTCAGTTACGATATCTTTCATTACCCGGCTAATACTGGCAAGTACATCGATGGCTGGAAATTGTCCCTTATTGGCAATTGCACGATTCAGTACGATATGACCATCCAGAATACCACGTACGGCATCCGCTATAGGCTCATTCATGTCATCGCCATCTACCAATACAGTATAAAATGCTGTAATAGAACCATTAGGACCTGTACCTGCACGCTCCAGCAGCTTGGGCAATCCGGCAAATACGGAAGGCGTATAACCGCGCATTGCAGGCGGTTCGCCTACAGCAAGACCAATCTCACGCTGAGCCATCGCATAGCGGGTAACCGAATCCATCATAAACATCACATTCATACCACGATCTCTGAAATATTCCGCTATAGTAGTAGCAATCAGGGCTCCCTTGAGCCGGATAAGTGCCGGTTGATCGGAGGTCGCTACAATAACAACAGAACGCTGCAATCCTTCGGGACCCAGATCCCGCTCAATAAAGTCACGTACCTCACGTCCGCGCTCTCCAATAAGAGCAATAACGTTAACATCAGCTTCGGTATTCCGGGCAATCATGCCCATCAGCGTACTTTTACCAACACCCGAACCAGCGAAGATACCTACCCGTTGTCCCTTGCCAATCGTTAACAGTCCATCAATGGCGCGTACACCCACGCTCATTGGATCCTGGACTCTTGGCCGAGTCATCGGGTTAGGCGGCGTATTAAAGGTAGAATAGTGAGTCATACGTGCCGGAAGGAGTGAGCCATCCAAAGGTTGTCCAAGACCGTCCAGTACTTTTCCAAGCAATTCAGAGCCTACTTGTACGGTCAGCGGCTTGCCGGTACCGACAACATCACACCCTGGTCCGATGGACTGAAGCTCTCCCAAAGGCATTAGTAAAACTTTGTTATCCCGGAAACCGACTACTTCAGCCCGAAGAGGATCGGCTCCCTTTGTAGGATAGATGTAACATAACTCTCCGATGCTGGCATCAGGTCCTTCGGATTCTACCATCAGCCCGATAACCTGTGTTACTTTACCATTGATCCGGACCGGATCAAGCTGTTTTATATATTCCAGATAACGACCAGCATTCAGATCAGACATTTGTGTTCCCCCGCTCTTCATCGTGAAGTGCCAAACGAAGAAGTTCTTTTTTCAGCTCTGCCAGCTGGGTATCTACGCGAGCATCCACACTACCAAATGCAGAGCGGATTACACAGCCACGGTCACGAACAGTAGCATCCGGAAGAATCTGAAGTTCAGCCTGTGAATCGATAGCCAGGACCAATTCTTCTCTTGCCGTATGAATAAAGTCGAATTGGGACGGGTTCACACAAAGTGTGATAAGTCCCTGTTCCCGCTTGCGGGCAAGTGTCTTTTTAATGAGCGAAAGGACCAGTTCCTGCTGATCAGCCAGTTCTCGATCAATTACTTTTTCAGCAATTCCACAGCTAAGATTTACAAGGAATGGTTCTGCTTCCTGAATAATTTGTTCTTTGGCTTCGTATGCTTGAGACAACACGATCTGAGCTTCTTGCATCATTTCATTAACGCGCTGTTGCATCTCAGTCTCTGCACGTTGCTGTCCTTCCTCATAGCCTTCCTGGAACGCTTGAGCCTTTACTGCTTCTATAAGATGCTCGTCCTGCTCACGCCGTTCATCCCACCAGGAGGCAATCATTTCCTGAGCATTCTGAAGGATACGCTCTGCCTCTTCGGCAGCTTCCCGTACCTGACGTTCTGCAAATTCACGAGCATCTGCAAGCATTTGTTCTTTTAGTAAAACGGTTTGTTCATCGATCCGCGGCTGGTCATATACAATATGCGGAACCTGCTGATGAGAACCAGCCGCCAGATCCATAGGTCTGAAATGTTCTTTGTTCAGATCCAGTTTTTTGAGAATTTCAACCGGAATATACTGGGATGATTTTATCAAATTAGACAATGATATCATCTCCTCCGCCACGAGCTATGATAATTTCTCCGGATTCTTCGAGTCTACGGATAATGCCTACGATACGACTTTGTGCTTCCTCTACATCTTTCAAACGTACAGGACCCATAAATTCCATCTCTTCCTTGAATGTATCAGCCATACGTTTGGACATATTTCCAAATACAGCTTCGCGTACTTCTTCGCTGGCCACTTTGAGCGCCAGTTGTAGATCTGCGTTTTCCAGATCGCGAATAATACGTTGAATAGAACGGTTGTCCACATTGACAATATCTTCGAAAACGAACATACGCTTTTTGATTTCTTCTGCCAATTCCGGATCCTGAATTTCCAGAGAATCGAGAATAGTTCTTTCTGTACCACGATCGACACCATTCAAAATCTGTACGATCGATTCGATACCGCCTGCATTTGTATAATCCTGTGTAACTGTAGAAGAAAGTTTTTGCTCCAGTACACGTTCGATCTGGGCAATGATTTCTGGTGAAGTACTATCCATAACGGCGACTCTGCGTGCAACTTCAGCTTGTTTTTCCTGTGGAAGCGAAGACAGAATCGAAGCTGCCTGCTCAAATTGCAAATAAGATAATACAAGTGCAATCGTCTGTGGATTCTCATTCTGTATAAAGTTCAGAATCTGACTTGGATCTGCCTTGCGAGCAAAGTCGAAAGGTCGAACCTGAAGAGTAGCTGTCAGACGATTAATAACTTCGAGTGCTTTATTTTCACCGAGTGCTTTTTCCAGGATTTCCTTGGCGTAATTAATACCACCCTGGGAAATGTATTCCTGTGCCAGACAGATCTGGTGGAACTCGGAAATAATGGTGTCCTTGTCACTGCTGTCTACTTTACGCACATTGGCGATTTCCAGTGTAAGCTGTTCAATCTCTTCATCACGTAGGTGTTTAAATATTTGAGCAGATACTTCGGGACCCAGGGCAACCAGTAAAATGGCTGCCTTTTGCCGTCCGCTCAGTGGAGCTGTCCCCTTTGCCAATCCCGTTCACCTCTTATTCGTCAGCGAGCCATGTACGCAGCAGATTTACGAATTCGTCCGGTTTCTTTTTCGCCAGTGATTCGAGCTGTTTGCGTACCTGACTATCATTGGTCAAGTTATCCAAACTAATAGAAGGAAGTTCTGTAACTGGAGGAAGCATAATATCTTCTCCCATTTCTTCAGCCAGCTGCTGCTGTTTACGACGACGATAAATGATAAATCCGATAATACCCAGTACCAGAGCTGCTGCTGCACCGATGATCCAGTTCATGTTGGAAGCGAAGAATCCTTCATCTGTTGTTTCATTAGTAGCAAATGCTTGTGAAATGACATTAACTTTGCCTGTAAGAGCATCTGTATTCGCAGTATAATCAATCCCATTTTCTGCAAGTGAAGCTCTTACAATGCTTTGCAGCATCTTTTGTATTTCGCCATTTAAAGTTTCTTGTGCAGTGGCATCCAAATTAGGATTAGGTTCAATCGCTACTGTAATAGCCAGATCCTGTACATGATATGGGCTGTCTGCAATTTCATTATGAATCCGGTTCACTTCATAGTTGATTGTGCTTTGTGACTTCTCAGATTCGTTATTACCGGCAGAAGATCCACCTGGATAAGTTGGAGTATCCGTACTGCCTGTTCCGGCTACGCCGCTGTCAGGAGTGCTTGTACCTGTGTAGGATTCCTGAATTTCCTGGGCGCTGATCTCGATGCCCTTCATGTTTTCTTCATCTACAGGTTCTACAAGATCTTCTTTGGATGTTTTCTGATCGAAGTTCAATGTGGAATTTACAAGAACATTGACCCGTTCGGGTCCTACCAGTCTGGCCAAGAATTGTCTTACGTTATTCTCTACGTCAGACTCGTATTTCTTTTGTAAAGCCATATTGTCCTGCACTGCACCGATCAGATTGCCTGCTCTGCCACCTTTGACTGTGGATACCAGTTCGCTTCCATTTGTACCATCTGTAATAGTAATATTTTCAATCGGAAGGCGAGGTACTGCTGTACTTACAAGGTTAAAATAACCGTCAATCGCTTCCTGTGTAAGGCGGACTCCCGGTTTAAACTGCATCACTACAGATGCTGTAGCTGTATCCTGATCTTCCGTAGCAGCAAAGAGGCTTTCTTCCGGAAGATTAATCAATACTTTGGCATTTTCAACACCGTTCATATTGCGAAGCAATTGAGATACTTCACCATTTAAAGCGTTGTTGTATTTTACGTTGAATTCATTATCCGTCATACCAATGGCGGAAGAACTTGTGTTAAATTCACTGAAACCGATCGACCCGTTCTCGATCAGTCCCTGAGACCCTACGGCAACTTTTGCCTGGGCTGCACTTTCAGTTGGTACGGAAATACTTTTGCCGTCCTGGCTTAACTGATACGGTATCCCTTGTCCAGTCAAGTATTCCATAACTGCCGCGGAATCCGCAGCATCCAGGTCCTGAAAAGCTACCTCGTACTCTGTTTTGGAAAACTGTATTGTTAGTACTACAATCGCAATGATGATAAAGGCCAAGGTTGATAACAGTAGTATTTTCTGGTTTTTGTTGAATTTTCTCCAGTATTGGACAATTTTATCTCTATACTGGGCAACTCTCTCATTCACAACGTCACCCCATTCGAAACTTTGCTATGAAACATATCAACCATCTTATAACTGTGTACGCATGATTTCTTGGTAAGCTTCAATCGCTTTATTTCGAACCTGAGCCGTCAACTGCAGACTGAGCATTGACTTCTCTGAAGCGATCATCATTTGATCGACATCGATTTTACCTACCAGAAACTGGTCATTCATTTTGTGTACTTGTTGTTCTTGTGCTCCCACCTGACTAATTGCATCCTGCAGGTAAGAACCAAACTGTTCCATAGCCTGTCCCGGCGTTTCCTGTACCTGTGCAGCTCCCGAGGTCATTTGCAGCGGTGAAGCAGCGGACATTCCATTAAACATTGTGTTTTCTATCATTAATTACCCCTCCTTCCAATTTTTCACTCATTATTTACCAATTTGTAAAGCCTTGGTAATCATTGCCTTTGAGGCATTTAATGCGGTTACGTTAGCTTCATATGAACGCGAAGCTGATATCATGTCCACCATTTCTTTTAGAGTATCGACATTTGGCATTTTCACATATCCGTTTTTGTCAGCATCCGGATGTGTTGGGTTGAATACAAGTTTAAATGGTTCTTTATCTTCCTGAATCGCTACCGCTTTTACACCATTCACACCATTATTGCCGTTCATTGCCGAATTCAATGCATCCGCAAAAGCTGGCTTGTTTGTGGAAAGTACGACTTCTTTACGACGGTAAGGAACCGCTTCGCCATTCTCGATCTTGGCTCTTGTCGTCTCGGCATTCGCGATATTGGAGGATACGACGTCCATCCGCAGCCGCTGAGCTGTTAGTGCTGAAGCACTGATATCAAAACTGTTGCTAATTTTCATGATTACGCTCCTCCGCCCTGTATTGCAGTACGCATCATTTTGATCTGGTGATTAACTTGTTCGAGGTAAGCACTATAGCGAAGCTGATTTTCAGCCAGGCTGGTCATTTCGGAATCCATATCTACGTTGTTAAGATTGTTATTCATCACTGTGCTGTTATCCGAGGTAATCATGGCCTGAGGAACATCGCCGGTAGAGCCGATTTGGAAATGACGGGGATTGGTAGTTGTACCATGGATAGATCCGTCTGTTCCATCCATCTGTGCTTGGAGCATGTTTTCAAAAGAAACGTCGGAACGTTTGAAGTAAGGTGTATCTGCATTGGCAATGTTGTTGGTGATTACTTGTTGTCTCAGGTTAGAAGCATTAATAGCACCTTCCAATCTGCGAAATCCCACATCATTCAGCAAATTCACTCACGTCACCTCTTTCAGTCTGTAATTATATTCTGAAATATGAAATTCAATCTCATATTTTTTCATTTCGTACCTTCATTCGACAAACGTTGCATTTTATCGTTTGGTTTACTACATTTCTGCGTCATATTTCCTAATGATTTAATACCATAAGTTTCCTAGAGAACCGATTATAACACAATGAGAATAAAGGACTATCTTTTAGCGTATGTGCTCGTATTTTGTCAATTTTTAAATAATTTTTGCCAATTAATATAAGTATTATGACAATTATAGCAGATATTAGTATCAATTAGTTGGGTTTAATGCATTTTAATGGTAATTGTAGTCAATGGTTTTGAATATAATATTAGAGGAAGGATGATACCCAGGACAGTAGTTTCGTCCTGAAAAAATGGCTTTAAACCTTGATTTTTCCATTATCAGTCATAATTCATGTACCCTATAGCCTAGTGCGTATTACTTACTAGTAGCTGATTTATGGCGATCAAAGTAGCGAACACTTCTATTTTCTGGAAAAAGTTCGACTTTTGCTAATCTGAACGTCCTTAGTTCTGGTTTTTATGAGGCCATTTGCGCATTTACGCAAATGCAATTATCATAACGTAAACTTTGTAAAAATGCTATCCCTATTTCCTTATTACCATTTGATACGCACTCATTGTTATATCGGATTACCTTTTGTAATCGTGTAGTTGTTTTTGTTATATTCATCATACAATTTTCACACTTATGAAAACATAGGAAAAAGGCGTTGAACTTGTAAAACAAGCCCCCCACCTTTTTCCTAAAAAACGGTATTATTATTCCAGCCTATTCCTAGACGTCCATCTATTGGCTGATTTTAATAAGGATAATAGACAAATCAGAGAATATACTGGCTTAAATCCCGATCCTGAGCAATATCCTTCAGTTTCTCCTGTACATACTGCGGTGTGATAACAAACTGTTCCAGCGTCAATTCAGGAGCCTCAAATGAAAGATCTTCAAGCAGTTTCTCCATAATGGTATGCAAACGACGTGCTCCAATATTCTCGGTATTCTGATTGACTGTAGCTGCAATACCGGCAATCTCCTCGATAGCCCCTTCGGCAAACTCCAATTCAATGTTCTCGGAACGCAGCAGATGAGTATACTGCTGGGTCAGAGCATTTTTGGGTTCTTTTAAAATGCTGACAAAGTCTTCAAGCGTTAGACTCTCCAGTTCTACCCGGATCGGGAAACGTCCTTGGAGCTCAGGAATCAGATCAGAAGGTTTGACCGTATGGAAAGCTCCGGCAGCCATAAACAGGATATAATCGGTTTTGACAGCCCCATATTTGGTCATTACAGTGGAACCCTCTACAATTGGCAGGATATCGCGCTGTACGCCTTCTCTGGATACATCAGGACCCGATCCACGGCCGGCACTAGCGACTTTATCAATCTCGTCAATAAAAATGATTCCGGTCTGCTCTGCACGGCGCAGCGATTCCTGGGTAACATCATCCATATCCAGCAGCTTATTAGCTTCCTGTTGCGTCAGTACTTTACGTGCTTCCTTGATCGGCAGTTTGCGCTTTTTCATCCGCTTTGGTAAAAAGCTTCCTAGCATTTCCTGCATATTCATGCCCATTTGGTCATTACCTTGACCCATGAACATGTCCATCATATTAGGTGTGCTGTCTTCCACTTCCACCTCAATAATTTGCTCTTCAAGCTTGCCCGACAAAAGTTCAAACCGTACCTGACGACGCTTCTCCTGAATAGATGAATCATCGGTATGATGTTCCACTGGCTCTTCCGGCTGATTATTATTGCCTCCAAACAGCATTTCAAAAGGATTGCGCTGCATTTTGGATTTGCTGGCCGATGGAACCAATATACGTACAATACGTTCATTGGCTGCTTCTTCGGCTTTGTCTTTCACTTGTTCGGTGCGTTCGAGCTTCACCATACGGATCGCTGTCTCTACCAGATCACGTACCATGGATTCCACGTCACGCCCTACATAACCGACCTCCGTAAACTTGGTAGCCTCCACTTTGATAAATGGTGCATGTACCAGCTTGGCAAGTCTGCGGGCAATTTCTGTTTTACCTACACCAGTAGGACCAATCATCAGAATATTTTTGGGTACAATCTCATCCTGTACGTCTTCCTCCAACAGGCTGCGGCGATAACGATTACGAAGTGCGACAGCTACAGACTTTTTAGCCTTTTTCTGTCCGACAATATACTTATCCAATTCAGCCACAATCTGTCTCGGTGTCAATGCATTATGATCATTATTCATCTTGTTCCCTCCGTATCCATAAATTCAGAAACAAAAACCGGCGCGTACCGCCCCTGCAAGTAGAGTACGGACCGCACCGGCCAGGCTCACAATTCTTCTACGATGATATTGTTGTTGGTATATACACAGATCTCGGCAGCAATGTTCAGGGAAGCTTCAACGATATCCTTGGCTTCAAGATCCTTGGCATGACGCTTCAGCGCACGTGCTGCCGACAAAGCAAAATTGCCGCCGGAACCAATCGCAATCACATCATCGTCCGGCTCGATAATTTCGCCGCCACCGGAAATAAGCAGAATACCGCTTTTATCCATAACGATCAACAGCGCTTCCAGTTTGCGAAGCACACGATCGGAACGCCACTCCTTGGCAAGCTCGACTGCCGCACGCTGAAGATTGCCATGATGCTCCTCCAGCTTGGCTTCAAACTTCTCAAATAGTGTGATTGCATCCGCAACCGAACCTGCGAATCCAGCAAGTACCTGGCCACGATAAAGGCGGCGAATTTTCTTGGCGTGCTGTTTCATGATTACATTTTGTCCAAAAGTCACCTGTCCATCACCGGCAATTGCAGCTTTCCCATTGTGACGTACAGCACATATGGTCGTTGCGTGAAATGAGAGATCCATCGTTTCCCCTCCTGTTCATTGTTTGTCCATATTTTCTGACTGTAAGGCTGACTTGGTCTGTAGCATATGAATACAACAGACTGTATTCCTGTTAAAAGCATCTATCATGCTCTTAACAGGATCTTCAGCTATTCATTTATTCTGCTGGAGTCGGTTCTTGTTCTTGCACTGTTTCTTCCAGCTGGAAAAATTGTCTGATACTATCCAGCGCCTGCTGGGCAAGCATTTCATTTTTCTCTTTTTTGTTACGGATTTTCTTTTCCGGCTTTGGCAGAAGACCAAAATTGGCATTCATAGGCTGGAAGTGATCGGGATCAGCATGCGTAATATAATATGCCATGCTGCCCAATGTGCTTTCTTGCGGCAGTCGAATCAATTCTTCACCTTTGGCCAGACGGGCTGCATTCATTCCCGCAATCATACCGGATGCTGCAGATTCGACATAGCCTTCTACTCCAGTCATTTGACCCGCAAAGAAGATACGCGGCTGACTTTTCAGTTGGTAGGTTGGCTCCAGCAGACGCGGAGAGTTAATAAAGGTATTACGATGCATTACACCATAACGAACAAATTCTGCATTTTCCAAACCTGGAATCATGGAAAATACCCGACGCTGCTCTCCCCATTTCAAATGCGTCTGGAATCCTACCATGTTGTAGAGCGTACCTGCTGCATTATCCTGACGCAGTTGTACAACAGCGTAAGGAAGTTCTCCTGTATGCGGATTAACCAGTCCTACAGGCTTCATAGGGCCGAACAAAGCCGTCTGCTTACCACGTCTCATCATAATCTCTATAGGCATACAGCCTTCAAAATAAATCTCTTTTTCAAACTCTTTAAGCTGAGCTGTCTCTGCGCCTACCAATGCTTCGTAGAATGCATTAAATTCTTCTTCATTCATCGGACAGTTTAGATAAGCTGCTTCTCCCTTATCGTAACGGGAAGCCAGATATACTTTGCTCATGTCAATCGAATCTTTTTCGATAATGGGTGCTGCTGCATCATAGAAGTAGAAGTATTCTTCGCCCAAAAGAGACTGAATCTGCTGGGAAAGTGCAGGAGATGTTAAAGGGCCTGTCGCAATTACGACAATACCATCTGTTGGAATCTCCTGTACTTCTTCATTCAATACGGTTACCAGTGGATGATTATGCAAAGTAGATGTAATCTCTCCTGAGAATCCATCACGGTCTACTGCCAATGCCCCGCCAGCCGGCACAGCATTACGATCTGCCGAACCGATAACAAGAGAGTTCAGCATACGCATTTCTTCTTTCATAACACCGACCGCATTTGCAAGTGTGTTGGATCGCAGTGAGTTACTGCACACCAATTCTGCAAACTGGTTAGTATGGTGCGCCGGTGTTTTTACGACTGGACGCATTTCATATAATGTTACCGGTATACCCTGACTGGCAATCTGCCATGCAGCCTCGCTACCTGCTAGTCCTGCACCGATCACGGTTACCTTTTGAAATTCTGACACTATTCAAAACCTCCTGCATATTACTGCTGTAAATAAACGAAAAGTATAATTCCCATTCGGAAAATAACAGAAACAAAGATATGATTCTTCATCATTTATTTAAAGCTTACTATCTATTAGTATACGCTAAACTGCCGCCAAATTCTAATGCCTGCAGAGCAGACAGTATGATTAGCAGCAGCATACGATATTTCTGTTACGCAGCAATCAAGCTTATTAATCGAGTTCGACTGCTTCGTTATCATTTTCTTCAACCATTTCGGTATGGTCACATTTTGTACATTGCAATTTGACGCCCTGTTTGTTCCGTTTCTCTACCATCATCGAGTTGCATACAGGACATGGTTTGAGAGAAGGACGATCCCAGGATACAAAATCGCACTCCGGATAACGATCACAACCATAGAACACACGACCTTTTTTACTGCGGCGTTCTACGACATGACCTTCATGACAGGTTGGACAAGGTACGCCGATATCTTTGATAATCGGTTTGGTATTCCGACAATCCGGGAATCCTGAACAAGCCAGAAACTTGCCAAATCGGCCCAGTTTGTATACCATATGCCGACCACATTTGTCACAAATCTCATCTGATACTTCGTCTTCAATCTCAATTTCCTTCATTTCTTCTTCCGCTACTTCAAGACGCTTCTCAAAGGACTGGTAGAAATCATGAAGTACCTGCACCCAATCTTCCTGTCCTTCTCCCACATGGTCAAGATCCTGCTCCATATGTGCCGTAAATTCGGGATCCAGAATTTCAGGGAAAAATTCTTCCATTTGTTCAATAATAAGTTCGCCCAGCTCAGTCGGCATGAACTTTTTCTCTTCAATCGCTACATATCCGCGCTTCTGAATTGTCTCCAGTGTAGGAGCATAGGTACTCGGACGTCCAATACCCAGTTCTTCCAGTGTTTTTACGAGACGAGCTTCTGTATAACGAGGCGGTGGCTGGGTGAAATGCTGCTTGGGTTCAACAGCTTCTTTTTGCAGCTTGTCGCCTTTGGCCAGTGGTGGCAAGAACTTTTCGCCTTCTTCTTTGCCATCGTCGTTACCTTCCACATATACCTTCATAAAGCCGGGGAAGCGTACCTTGGAACCCGCTGCACGGAAATTCGCCGGCCCCGCTGCCACATCAACCGATAAAGTATCCAGTACTGCCGAAGCCATCTGACTCGCCGCAAAGCGTTCCCACACCAGCTTGTACAGACGGAACTGATCACGGCTCATATATTCTTTCACCGAGTCGGGATCGCGTACCGCAGAGGTAGGACGGATCGCTTCGTGGGCATCCTGAGCATTGGCATTCTTTTTGGTATATTGACGGGGTTCTTCGGGAATAAAATCGGCACCGTAGCGGCCAGTGATATATTCACGAATCTCTTCCTGAGCAGAAACAGCAATACGTGTGGAATCTGTACGCATATAGGTGATCAAACCAACTGTACCTTCTTTGCCAAGATCAATTCCTTCATATAACTGCTGAGCCACAGACATCGTCTTGGCTGCGCGGAAGTTCAATTTGCGTGCAGCTTCCTGCTGCAGGGATGAGGTTGTAAATGGAGCTGCCGGATGGCGCAAACGTTCGCGTTCTTTGATCTCAGTTACTTCAAATGCCGCATCAGCAATTGCTGCCAGCACTTCATTCACGTCATCTTCACTATGAAGCTCTTTTTTCTCACCATTTAACTGGTTGAATTTCGCTTCAAAAGTAGTACCGTTGATCGTAAGCTGAGCGGTAATGCTCCAGTATTCTTCCGGTGTAAACTCCGAAATCTCGTTCTCACGGTCAATAATAATTTTTACAGCTACCGATTGTACACGTCCGGCAGACAGTCCCTTTTTAACTTTCTTCCATAATAGAGGACTGATTTTGTATCCTACCAGACGATCCAATATACGTCTCGCCTGTTGAGCATTTACAAGGTCCATGTTAATCTGACGTGGTGTTTTGAAAGCATCCTTGACCGCCTGCTTGGTAATCTCATTAAATACAACGCGGCACATTTCGCCTTCTTGCACATCCAGTGCGTGAGCCAAATGCCAGGCAATTGCTTCTCCTTCGCGATCTGGGTCAGCCGCCAGATAGACTTTTTTCACTTTTTTTCGTGCATCTTTTAATTCTTTTAGAACGGAACCTTTACCACGAATCGTAATATACTTGGGATCAAAATCGTTCTCCACATCTACACCGATCTGACTTTTCGGCAGGTCGCGGACGTGACCCATTGACGCTTTGACAATAAATTTGCTACCCAGGTATTTACCGATTGTCTTTGCTTTTGCTGGTGATTCTACAATCACTAGTGAATCTGCCATCAGGTTCGTCCCCCTTTCTGTTATTCTATCTATAATTCGTTTTATATTAAGGTGTATATTGCACCAGAGCGTTGACCGATCTGTTTTTTTATGATTAAAGATAACAGAACCGTATGCAAAAGTCCAAAATCAAACTTCGATTGTACTTGAAGTTCATCGATGTTTGCATCTCCCTGCTCCAATATAAGGTATATCGTTTTTTCATCTTCTGTCAAATAAGAAATATCTGACAATGCTGTTGAAGAGGGTTCAGGAACTGTGTCAAGATGTCCATTTTCTTCCTTTTTGTATGGTTTATCACACCAATTCAAAAGAATTGAATCATATTCTTTTGTAATATCATTGGCTTCGGTTACCAGAATAGCTCCTTGTTTGAGCAAGGCCAGTGTACCTTGACTCTTGGGAGAAGTCACGGGTCCCGGTACTGCGAAAACATCCCTATTGCTGTCCATCGCATAATCTGCAGTAATTAACGATCCGCTGCGTACATCTGCTTCAACGACTACAGAGCCGTGGGACAGACCGGCAATAATACGATTACGCTGCGGAAACAAGCCGGGAGACGATCGCGTCCCAATCGGATATTCGGATATAATCAATCCACGTTCGGCAATGGTATGATACAGCGAACGATTCTCCGGCGGATAAATAACATTAATCCCTGTGCCGAGTACCGCAATTGTATGACCGTGCTTTTGGAGCACTGCTTCATGACATACACTATCAATTCCTCTGGCCATACCACTTACTACGGTTATTCCGCGTTCTGCCATATCTCCAGCCAGCAGCTCTGCAACTTTGCGACCGTAGGCAGTTGGCACTCGGGTACCTACCATACCTATACAAAACGAAGAAAGTAATTCTTGTTTGCCTATCGTATATAGTACCCAGGGTGGTTGAGCGATTTCCTTCATTAATATGGGATACGCCTCATCCATCATAGTTATAATCGTTATTCCCTTATCATGGTAAAGGGATAATCGCTCACGCACATATTCCTCCTGCAATTGGGCAGGAAGCGACTGTGCAACCTTATCCGGCATGCCCAATCTCCGCCAGCGTCCGGCATCCCAATCCGGCAGTTCGCGCAGATCCGCATGTTGCTGTAGTATATCATAGATTCTTTTCCAGCCAATACCGGCTGCCTCGTGCAATCCTATCAGTACAGAACGTTCATCCAACATTTGTTCTCATTCTCCTCCGTCAGGAGACAGACGTGACCATCTACTCCATTTAATCGTATGTCATTTAATATTGCAAGCGTTTACTCTCATATCTCCCGGATAACGCAAAGAAGCAACCCCTGTCTCTATATAGAGATTCAGAGGTTGCTTACCCTGTCACGAACGATATCCAATTACTGCTATTATAATGAAAAGAAAGATAGAAGTCTATCCCTGTTCAATAGCCGTTATAATGGACAGGATTCATTGGATTAGTGAGTTGTGCATTCGCTCAACAAACCGCGCTCTTCCAGTACTTCTACCAGTGTAGAGCCCATTTCAGAAGGCGTTGGAGCAACTTTGACACCGCAGGATTCCAGCTTGGCAATTTTCTCGGCAGCTGTACCTTTACCACCGGAAATGATAGCACCTGCATGACCCATACGTTTCCCTGGAGGCGCGGTAGCACCACCGATAAAGCCAACGACAGGTTTAGTCATATTTGCCTGAATCCACTCTGCCGCTTCTTCTTCTGCCGTACCGCCGATTTCTCCGATCATGATCACCGCGCGGGTATCCGGATCTTCATTGAACATTTTGAGAATGTCGATGAATTCGGAACCTTTGACAGGGTCACCACCAATACCTACAGCGGAAGACTGACCAATACCGCGTGTAGACAACTGATGTACGGCTTCATACGTCAGTGTACCACTGCGTGATACAACCCCTACATAACCCGGCTTGTGAATGTAACCTGGCATAATACCAATTTTACATTCGCCTGGTGTAATAACACCCGGGCAGTTAGGTCCGATCAATACGGTCTTTTTACCTTCCATATAACGGGCAACTTTGACCATATCGAGTACAGGAATACCTTCTGTAATACAGATAACGAGATCAAGATCCGCATCGACTGCTTCCATGATGGAATCGGCCGCAAATGCCGGTGGAACGTAGATAACACTCGCTGTAGCGCCTGTTTTCTCCTTGGCTTCAACAACCGTGTTAAATACCGGCAAACTCACTGTGGAACCGTCTTCCAGTGTAATATCCACATTGGTTCCACCTTTGCCTGGTGTTACTCCGCCAACCATTTGAGTACCATAATCCAGGGCACCTTTGGTGTGAAATAATCCCGTTGAACCGGTGATACCTTGAGTGATCACTTTTGTGTGCTTATCTACAAGAATACTCATTGTCCAGTCACAGCTCCTATCACTTAATTTAGGTACTGGTGTTGTTTTATACCAGCGCTACGATCTTTTGCGCTCCATCTGCCATGGAGTCAGCAGCTACGATGTTCAATCCCGATTCAGCCAGAATCTGCTTGCCGAGATCAACGTTCGTACCTTCGAGTCTCACCACGAGTGGACGGTCCAGTCCAATTTGCTTGGCAGCTTCAACCACACCGTTGGCAATAACATCACAGCGCATAATTCCGCCGAATATATTAATGAAGATTCCTTTTACGTTAGGATCGGACAGGATGATTTTGAAGGCTTCAGTAACCTTCTCGGTCGTTGCACCACCCCCTACGTCCAGGAAGTTGGCGGGTTCGCCGCCGTAGTATTTAATAATATCCATCGTTGCCATCGCCAGACCGGCACCATTGACCATACAGCCGATATTGCCGTCCAGAGCGATATAACTCAGGTCGAATTTGGAAGCTTCAATCTCTTTTTCATCTTCTTCTTCCAGATCACGCAGTTCCAGAATTTCCGGATGACGGAACAATGCGTTGGAATCAAAGTTCAGCTTGGCATCCAAAGCCATAACCTGTCCATCGCCTGTCACAACCAATGGGTTGATCTCGGCAATCGAGCAGTCTTTCTCAACAAATGCTTTGTACAAGGACAACATAAATTGAGCTGCTTTGTTCACCAGCTTAGTAGGAATGTTAATAGCATAAGCAAGTTTGCGGGCCTGGAAAGCTTGCAGACCTACAGCAGGATCAACCGCTTCACGGAAGATTTTTTCTGGTGTTTTCTCTGCTACTTCTTCGATCTCTGTTCCGCCTTCTTCAGAAGCCATTATGACCACTTTACCTGTAGCACGGTCGATAACTACCCCTATGTAATATTCTTTTTGAATATCACAGCCTTCTTCGATCAAGAGACGTTTGATTTCTTTGCCTTCCGGACCTGTCTGATGGGTAACCAGTACTTTACCCAGTAGTTCCTGCGCATACGTACGAACTTCATCTACGCTTTTGGCTACTTTAACGCCTCCGGCTTTACCTCTACCGCCAGCGTGGATCTGTGCTTTGACTACACATACTGTGCTACCTAGAGATTGTGCTGCTTCTACGGCTTCTTCCACCGTAAAGGCTACTTTGCCCTCGGGCACTGCCACTCCATACTGTTTAAGTAATTGTTTTCCCTGATATTCATGGATATTCATCTGGTAAATCCTCCTATCGACATGAATGCATTCCGGTCATATTGCCCGGCAAATCAATAACCTTTGCTATTGTAACATGTTTTTAAAACGCTTTCCTTAAAAATTTTACCATTTTAATCCACGATATGGAGAAACTCATAAGGAAGTAATTGCCTATGCTTAATATATCATGTATGCGTTAACAAAGTAAAAAAATAAAAATCCCTTTTAACAATTTCTGCTAAAAGGGATTTTAGATCCGTACATTACATATACTTGCCATCCTTTATTTACATATAAAGAAAAAGGATTATTTTTTGTTCGCTGCACCATTTACATTGGCTTGGTGAATATTTTGTAGCAGCTGTTTGAACTCCAGCAGCAGTTCATCCAGTTTATCCGTGTTAATACACGTTCTTTCTTTGATATCATCGGGAATCGATACTGCTTGTTGCTGCAAGCTCCAACCTGCTTCGGTCAATGTAATATGAACTTTACGTTCATCTTCTGTAGAACGCTTGCGAATAATAAGACCAGCTGCTTCAAGACGTTTGAGCAGTGGGGTAAGCGTACCGGAATCGAGATAAAGTGCATTACCCAATTCTTTCACTGTGCATTCCTGCTGTTCCCACAGAACGAGCATAACAAGATACTGTGAATACGTAAGACCAAGATGGTCCAGCAGCGGCTGGTACATTTTGGTCATCTCACGGGAAGAAGCATAAATCGCAAAGCAAAGCTGATTGTCCAGCTTAAGCTGGGGATGCGAATATTCCTGAGATTGAGTGTCCATTCTATAATCACCTGCTTTTATATAATGAGTATTCTTGCCTGTGTTCCGGATTTTTATATACTAATAATCCATCAGACGCGCTATGAATACTGGATTTTATTTAATGCTTAAACACTATTCTATCACAAATTTAATTGCCTGACATTATTATTACGAAAAACATTTTACTTTTTATATTAATTGTGGTAAATTTAATTTTGTAAAATAAAATAACGAAAAAGGTGGTAATTGATATGTTAAATATCCAACAAAAAATGTATGAGACTTCTGTAACAGCAATCGGTGGAAGACAAGGTTATGTTGAGTCCTCCAGTCCTGAACTGCGTCTTGACATTGCCACTCCAAAAGAAATGGGCGGCGCTGGTGGTGCCGGTACTAATCCCGAGCAGCTGTTTGCAGCCGGATATTCTGCTTGCTTTGATAGCGCACTGAATATGGTAGCCCGTATGCAAAAAGTAAAACATGAAGGAACCCAGGTTACTGGTACAGTAAGCTTTGGTAAAGCAGAAGATGGCGGATTCGCACTGGCAGTACGTCTGGATGTTCTGGTCAAAGGTATCGACCGTGATACAGCTTCCAAACTGGCTGAAGAAGCACATAATGTATGTCCTTATTCCCGTGCAACACGCGGTAATATTGCTGTGGAAATTAACGTCCTGTAATAGATTTGTCCTTTTTGGAGCTTTCTTTTCCCCTAAGGAAAGACTTCTAATTTGAATGGCTTATATAAATATAATGATGTAAGAAGCAGCTTCCCCGGCTGCTTCTTTTTTTGAGATTATCTAAAGTGAAATCAAATTAATCCATATAAATAATATTTTTTAGATTAATTTCCGATGTTTATGATACCGAATACATTACTGTTGTATCAGCATTTTGTGCTATTAAAAAGAACTGTAACAAAAGTGACCTCCATGTAAGCTACGTGTCAAAAGTTGTCTCTCGGTGTATGTATGGTTATAATGAAAATTGCTTTACACCTTTCATTATTTGTGATTATCTCATTTGCACTTGCAGAGAATGAATAATCCTAACACATCATCACTACAACAGGAGGTCAATTATGAAACTGAAAGTTACTACACTCTTACTCGCAATTACTGTCGTTGCAGCGACCGGCTGTTCCAAAGCAAATGAATCTGCACCAGCACCTACTACGGGATCGACTACTACGACCGAACAAGGTACTACAGACACCACTGCTACCGATAACAAAGCAACTGACGAGCAAGGAACAGCTGCTACGGATACAAAGGACAACGCAACAATGGATAATAAAACGACAGAATCTGATAGTTCTACTGATTCTGCCAGTAAGACTCCTGCTGCTGACATGACTACAAAAGAAGTAGCTGCTGCTATCAAAAAACAGGGTATTGATCTGGTAGCCGAACCAGATGCCGCTGGTAAATGGGTATTAAATGGTGTGAAACCTGATCGTTATGTAACTACCAAAGATCCGAAAAAAACCGAACCTGTATCGATCTATGTTTTCAAATCCGAAGCTGATCTGCAAAAAGGCCTGGAAGATCTGAAAACACAGCAAAATGGTATTCCTTTCAAAAAGACCGAGTATACCAATGGCAACGTACTGGTAATCTACTGGTTTAACCCAGACCTGAACGATGGTAATGTGGACAAAGGAACTCTGGATGACAAACTATCCAAAGCTGTTAAAAGCTTGTAATAAATTTAGGACAACTGTATATGTATACAACAAAAAGACTGACGCGATTGTGCGCCAGTCTTTTTGTTGTATACATGCAAAATGCGTACTGCCTGTCCTATATACTTTATGTTGGAATATACCTCTTTATGCTTTTCCTCTTCAGTAATGTGCTGATTTACTGAGTTCACGATTTTCGACTGCCCGTAAAAGGATTGATCTCATAGGTCAAATCACGCCCGGTCTCTTTTTCCTCTGCATGAATGCGTCTACCGATCGCCATAATATACAGAGCATTTGCAGCTTTGGCCAAGCCAGACAGGATATGCACAACAATTTCCACGTTGCTCTCCTCCTCATACTGTAGTTTTGAAAACCTTGCTGCATTTTATTAACCCGGCGACCATGCAAAAATCAATTGTCAATCTCGTCCGCCGGTAAAAGGATTGATTTCATGGGTAAGGTCACGACCTGCTTTTTGCTCTTCATGATGAATCCGTTTGCCAATCGCAATTTTATTCCATATGAGAGGAGCACAGACTGCTATCATAAAAACAATGAGCCAAAATAATTCCATATCACTCATTCCTTTCTCGATAATCATAAGAATTATAATAAAAGGATATATGACCGTATACGGAACAAACAAAGATCAGTTTCATAAAAATGGAAATTCAGTCTGCTTCGCAATACTTCCATTCGTCTTCCGGCATCTCATATTCATCCGAAGAAAAACGTTCCTCTTTGAAAGGATCAGCTATGTTATGGAATCCGTGATTCTCCCAGAATCCTCTCCGATCCTCTTTCATAAATTCAATCCCGCGAATCCATTTTGCACTTTTCCAGAAATAAAATTGCGGCACAATCAGACGCAGTGGCCATCCATGCTTGGCAGTAAGAGGTTTGCCATCATAATTCCAGGCAAGCAATACATCGTCTTTCATCAGTTCTTCCAGCGCTACATTGGTCTCGTAATCCGGATCAGCATGAATCATGACATACTGTGCTTCCGGTTTGATCTTCAACTGTTGAACCAGATCAGAGAATCGCACCCCTTCCCATGGCGTATCAAATTTGGACCAGCGCGTTACACAGTGAATATCGCTTATGGTACGGGTAATTGGCATCGCCTGAAGCTGTTCAAATGAAAAAGTATGTTCCTCTTCCACCTCTCCGAAAATTCGCAGATTCCATTGACTCAGATCATATTCAGGAACCTTGCCTTCATGCAGAATCGGAAAACTGTCGGTAAGTGTCTGACCTGGTGGCAGACGGCGCTGCAGCTCCTCATCCAGTAAGGGTTTATTGGGAATACGTGCATTTTTCAGACGTTCTGCTTTATTAGACTGCATTGAATTACCTCCTTCTTTCTAGTATGTTTTATATTAAACATTCGACAACCAAATAGAAAGGGTTTTGATAATGCTCTTTATTACCAAAAAGTTAGTGAATACTCCGGCTGAACCATATCGGCAGCCTGATATGGTTATTTGTTATGCCAAATCGCAAAGCCTCGCCTCTGTAACCAATCAGGCGGTATTGCTACTTAATACCAACAAACTTGTTATTATTTTTCTTACTCTATTTACATCCAAAACAGCCGCTGTATTTGAATTTGCCACAGCAGATGTACTCAATCAGAAGTATAACCCGAGCCTCGGACTTTCTTCGACATGGTCATTTGATGCTGGAGGACAGCACTGGCGCTTTCTAATCAATAAAGTTATTTTACCACTGGGTTCGATGCAGGCAGACTTTCTGGAATTTTTGCAGCAAAATATTGTAGAGTAGTAGCAGTATCTCCTTCAGAATTACTGGATAACGGATATGCAGTGAATTCCGCCAACTGCATTCATCCAGCTTTATTTAATATACTCTATCAAAGATACTAGACTTTTCGATCCAATTGCCGATATTGTATCGCTTCTGCAATATGTACCGCTTCAATTTGTTCTTTTTCTTCCAAATCTGCAATCGTGCGGGCAAGCTTGAGCACCCGGTCTCTCGCACGCATACTCATTCCCAGCTGTTCAAAAGCAGCTTCCAGCAACAAATTTGCATCAGCAGCCAGATGAGTATGTTCTCGCAGCCAGCGTCCGGATAACTGACTGTTCCACTGAATCCCGAGGCCCGCATATCGTTTCAGCTGGCGTTCATGAGTCCGATGTACAATGGCCCTCATACTGGCCGAATCATAACCATCTGGCTGAAAACCTTCAGACTGTTGCCAGTCACGCTCGCTAGGACGTGGCACTTCGATCTGCAGATCAATCCGGTCCAGTAGTGGCCCGGATATTTTGGCACGATAGCGGGCAATCTGAGCATCGCTGCATGTACATTGGTGTACAGGGTGCTGACTTCCCAGATAACCGCATGGACATGGATTCATAGAACCTGCAAGCAGGAAATTCGCCGGAAAAGTAAATACCGCTCTGGCACGGCTAATCTGTACTTCATGATCTTCCAGCGGCTGCCGCAGTACTTCAAGTACGGCTCTCGGGAACTCAGGCAGTTCATCAAGGAACAATATCCCCTGATGAGCCAGACTTACTTCACCGGGTTTGGGGATACTGCTTCCACCTATCAGACCGGGAACAGTAATACTGTGATGAGGAGAACGAAAAGGACGGGTAGTCACCAAACCTGTGGTACTGTCCTTGAACCTGCCAGCGACACTTAATATTTTGGTAACTTCCAAAGCTTCCTCTTCGGTTAATGCAGGCAAAATGGTAGGCAGACGCTTGATTAACATCGTTTTACCTGTCCCGGGAGGACCAAGCAGCAGAATATTATGCATTCCCGAAGCCGCAATCATAAGCGCACGTTTGACATGCTGCTGGCCGAATACATCAGCGTAATCTTCATGAGTAAGCGCTGTAGGCTGACGAAGCTGTTCCATATGAGAACGACTCAGCAATAGAGGTTCCAGATCGACCAGTTTACGTGGATCGGATTTCTTGATCGGTATTGATAATTCTGCGGAATACTTCTCTGTAGAGTGCTTTTTTGATTCTTTTCGCGGTAAGGTTAATTCTGAATTCTGGATTATGGAAGAATCTACGGAAGCAGATTCTGTAGTATCTTCAATTGTCTCTGCTCTCCCGGTAGTTACAGAAATATCAGCATGTCCAGTTTTTGTATCTTCTGATTTCATATCCATCATGGATGGAGGATTGGAAGATCTTTCATAATCCATTACAGCATTCTGGCTTGAAACCTGTTGTGTTACTTTTCTGACCTGTATCGGTGGTTGTCCAGGGACACCCATTTTAAATGTCTCCACTCCTGTCTGCACATCAGGCTTGTCTGAATGCTGATGGTGCAGCTCACTAAAGAGCTCATTCATATGTTTAATCCCGTATACACGTATACCCTCTACAAGTGATGCTTCCAAGGCATTATCTGCAGGCAGAATGACGGAGGTCAATCCATGCTGCCGTGCAGCGTCTACCATAGACAGAACACCAGGTACAGGACGAAGTGCACCATCCAGGGCAAGCTCACCAATAAGCAGCATTTTATCCTGCCCCGGGAAAATAATCTGATCACTCGTAGCAAGTATTCCCATCGCAATCGCCAGATCAAAAGCCGAACCTTCCTTTCTCAGGTCAGCTGGTGCCAGATTGATAGTGACCCGCTGAGACGGAAAAGTGAATCCACAATTCTTGATCGCTGACCTTACCCGTTCGACCGACTCTCTGATTGCAGAATCCGGCAAGCCAATAATCGATACCATCGGCAAACCATTGGAAAGGTCTGTCTCTACTTCTACCATCACGCCATGAATACCCTGAAGACAGGCACTGAATAATTTGCCATACATAACAAAAAACACCCTTTCTGTATACGTTTCTCTGTCAATTTGCAGAAATGTATTACAAATGGGTGCTTCCTCATTTTGTACTTTATTTTATGATTGATTACCTCTATATGATACCACTTGATACTCTATTTTCATTCTATTGTGAGCGGATATTGTAGGTTACCCCAACAAACCTAATTTATACCGATTCTTCAAAAAGCCTGGATAATGTGTTCCAGCTCGGTTACCTGGTAAGCCGAATTCATCTGGATACTAATAACATCATAACGAAATCGTTGGTGGTACTGATGTGTACAGTGTGCATATACTTCAGCAGTTTCGCGTATTTGCCGCTGCTTGCGCCAATCCACCGACTCCGCCGCAGTACCATGTGTTACTCCGCTGCGGCTACGTACTTCCACAATTATAATCATACCATCTATGGCAGCAATAATATCCAGTTCTCCACTGCGACAGCGCCAGTTTCTGGTAAGGATCTCGTAACCTTGCTGATCCAGATAATAAGCAGCTGTATCTTCTGCAATTCTGCCTTTGAACTTCCTGTCATCCTGTGGTTCATCCATAGATTTGTTATGGGCAATATGTGGCATCATAGATTTTGTATCGTTAACCGGTAAATCCGATTTATTCATTGCAATCACCAGATATCGAGACCGGACATTAAATTCTTGTCGGCCCGGTAAATAAAAGTCAGTATTTCGGCAACCAGATCGTACAGCTCTCCCGGAATTTGCTGATCCAGATCAAGCTTGGATAATACTTCAACCAGTGCAGCATCTTCCTGAATCGCTACGCCGGCTTCCTGAGCTTTTTCCAGAATAGTCTCGGCTACTCGTCCCCGTCCTTTGGCAACGACAATAGGAGCTTCGCCTTGAGATGGATCATATTTCAGGGCAACAGCACGCTTGCCTACAAACGAATTGTCTTTGGGATTATTCATATTTTCATATCCACCCCTTTGTATTCAGGCGGCGCATACTGATCCAGCAGACCCGAACCTGGAGCTGTCATACCATTAACTTCTCCAGCCGATCGTACAGGCAGACCTGCAAACTGTAGAGATAACAGTTGATATCCCAGTGAGCCAATAGCATCGGCTACTTCCTTCTTCTTACTTTCTATTAATGGGGCAAGCTGCTCCAGATCATTATGCACTTTAAGCGTAACAATTTTGTCGACAACATGTACATCCAGTAAGGTGGGACCCAGCATTTTCATATCCAGATCAAACCAAAGACGACAATTCGAGGCATCAAGCTCTCCTTTGGCTCCCCTGCGCGATTGAATCTGTACGGAAGCCGTCTCCTGCCCATCAGGTCCATTGAAAGGTACAAACATAGTCACCTGGGCAAAAGGAGCCGTACGATCCGTATTGAGCAGCAACTGCTGACCGGTAAGCTGTTGAATCAGCTGCTGGGCAGCATCCTTGAGTACTGGTGGCACATCATCCGCTGCTGTCAGCTGCAGCAGTAGACCTTTGAGTGTATCCTGCGCCTTGGCAAGTGTATCTTCAGCAGACTGGATAGCAGGCTGTGCAATTTGTGAAACATCCGGCTGTGTAATGTCGCTCGCTAACAGCATACGATCCTGTACATGCATAGTATGGGAATGCTGGGCAGATGTTGGAGCTGCTGGTACAGACGGACTATTCACAGTTGGCGATTGTGGTGCTGCCGGAGCATCCGGCAACTCCGGAATAGTTGGAGCTGTTGGGATCGGCGATTGAACATTGGCAGATGTAGTACCGGTTGGCAAAGGAGCTGCTGCATTCCCCATAGTACCTGGAATAGGTGAGCCCGTATTTACTGGCAAGGGTGAACGTCCTAGCTGCGCAGCATTCGCAGGCATATTGGAAGAGAGTGATGCTCCTCCCTGGGATTCTGTAGAAGCTGCTGTAGCTCCGGCAGTTAATGTGAGTGCTGCCCGTACAGTTTGTTGTTCATATTCTGCTCCAAGCAATTTCAGAATCTGACCTACCCATGGAGCAGTCTGGAGTTTGGCCTGTGTCGAAGTCGCTTGGGTTGGCATAGTACCGGTATGGGTGCCGGGCACTTCTGGCTCTGCTTTATTCTGAGTAACAGCAGATGTCTGAGGAACTGTCTCTGCTTCTCCCTCTGATAGTGCTGTCTGTGTACTTGCAGCCGCATTCTGTAAAGGCATATCCTGCTCTACAGTCTGAGGTACCAGACTATTAATCTGCTGCAATACATTTTGAAGTTTATTCAGTAGCACAGCCGTTGGATTACCTGCATTTGAAGCCTGGGCTGCTGTCTGAGTACCCAATCCCGTTGGTGCACTGTTTGTACCTGCATTATTGGATGCAGTCGACTGGGAAACAGACGAAGGCGCTGCTCCGCTTGGAGTCGAAGCTGGATTAGCTGCTGGTCCATTGCCTGTTGAAGCCTGTGGAAGAGTTCCACCTTTGAGCTGACTTTCGGCAGATTGAAGCAGCTGCTCCATATTGCCCAGCATTTCATGCAGAGGCGGACCAAAAAGAGCCTGATGCAGACCTGCGATGCTTTGACCGGTAACCGGCAGTCCTTTTTGTACGGCTACAGCGGCAGCCTGTACCCACTCGCCTACCGGCACAGAAGCAGGTTTTTGAGCGAGTGATGTCTGTATATTTTTTACGTTATCCGCGGTTAAAGGAATACCTGAAGTGCGCATCTGATTAATCATCGCACGATTATCCTTGGTATCCGGAAGGCTGAATGATTCCAGCAATTCGCCCATGGATGCGGCAGGTAATGGTGCAGTCTGGGTTCCTGCTACAGGCTTGAGAACAGGCATCCCATCTTTACCTGGAGGCTGAACCTGCAACATAGTCGTTTCTCCCTGCTGCAGCGGTGTTTCCAGTTTGGCACGTACTTTGACACCTTGAATCTGAATCACGGCTTCCTGTCCGTCATCCGATACACTGCTAACTATTCCACGGACCACCTGACCTTCCTTTAATTCCATTTGCTTGGCTTCCCCGGGCTTAACATCACCCATCATTCCACGGAATAGTGATCCGATATTCATTATCTGGCCTCCTGTCAATATTTTTAATATAACATTGAAGATCATCCGCTGGTGTTATGTATATACGCTCCGGACCGCTCTTCTGTATTATATTTATCGGCTTAATTCGGTATTCTGATAAGTCATTATCCTATATAAAGCCTATATAAAGATATATACAAAAAGAACCCGATCTCTATAAAAGATTCGGGTTCTTCCCTAGCCGTGTCTGCAATAATATATGCAACATCGTAACCGATTCACATCAGTAAATCAACTGTTTCCTGATGTGAAGTTCAAATCATTAAAAAAGAGTTGGCTGTTCCAACAGTAAGTTACCCAAAAAACTGCGACGATGCAGCGGCGTAACCCCGAGTTCAAGAATACGTTCCCGATGCAGCTTGGTCGCATATCCTTTGTGGCCTGCAATTCCATAACCCGGATACTGCTCTTCCCATTCCCCGGCACACAAGCGATCGCGTGTCACCTTTGCAATGATGGAAGCTGCTGCAATACTGTGGCTATTCGCATCCCCTTTGATAATACTCTGCTGGGGAATCGGCATATCTACCGTTTCTGCATCCACCAGAATATAATCGGGACTCAATGCGAGCTGCTCCAATGCCATTTTCATAGCGAGTCTTGCTGCCTGCCTGATATTAATCTCATCAATAATAGCTGCACTGACATGACCTACCCCTACAGCAAGCGCCTGCTCCATAATCTGTGTATAGAGCTGCTCTCTCTTTTTGTCGGTAAGCTTTTTGGAATCATTTACGCCCTCGATGATCAGTTCCTTGGGCATAATAACAGCTGCAGCTACCACATCACCAAACAGACATCCCCGACCTACTTCATCGACACCGGCAATATGTTCATAGCCCGCTGACCAGCATTCGCGCTCATAGTTCAACAGTTCAGACATGGCTTTGTCCTCCATTCATTTATGGAGTCTCCATAGAGATACGGCCCAATTTTCCGGCACGGAATTCGCGCAGGATGACTTTGGATGCTTTTTCCAGATCAACACGTCCGCCACTCATCAAACAGCCACGCTTACGGCCAATCTCTTCCATAATTTCCACGATATCATTCGGATTATCCAGATCCTGTGGCGGCTCTGACAGTTCAAAGCGTTCTGCGATATTTTTCCAGTAATATTCGCAAATATACTTCATGCCGTAATAAGCTACATCCTCCACATTAAGGATCTCTTCACGGATTGCCCCTGTTACTGCGAGACGATAACCAACTGTCTGATCTTCGAACTTGGGCCACAAAATCCCTGGTGTATCGAGAAGTTCCATCTCCGTACCGATTTTGATCCACTGCTGACCTTTGGTTACACCTGGACGATCACCGGTAGCAGCAATACTTTTACCAGCAAGCCGGTTGATCAGTGTTGATTTCCCTACGTTTGGAATACCAACGATCAATCCGCGCATAGGACGCTGATTCATCCCTTTGGCGGCACGTTTATCACGTTTTTCTTTGAGTAGCATCTTGGAACGTTCAGGAATTTCCTTGATTCCATATCCACTGGCTGCATCAAGAGGCAATACCTCGTGACCCTGCTTTTTAAAAAACTCTACCCATAACGAGGTTATTGCCGGATCGGCCAAATCTGCCTTATTCAAAATAATCATTCTCGGCTTGCCCTGCAAAATCTCGTCAATCATCGGGTTGCGGCTGGATAGCGGCAGACGCGCATCCACCAGCTCAATAACCATATCGATAAGCTTAAGCTTATCCTCGATCTGGCGTCTTGCTCTTGTCATATGTCCGGGAAACCATTGAATGGTCACAGGTTTTCCCCCTAACTTCGTAAATTAATTTTGTGCAGTTGGTGCATCCTGATCGATCCATTCCGCGTTACTCAGCGGCCAGAAGATCACGTCAGCACGTCCAATAATGTCTCCCAGCGGTACATAACCGATCATGCGGCTGTCCTGACTGTTAGAGCGGTTGTCACCCATTACGAATACATAACCAGCCGGCACTTTGCCGTCGGGTAGCTGTTCGGTCGGGAAGTTATTGATGTTATAATCGCTTCCCTGGGCATGTGCATTATCGATGGCAGCCTGAATATAGGGCTCGCTCATCACTTTTCCGTTCACTGTCAATGTATCTCCTTCAACCTTGACAGTGTCACCGCCAACAGCGATTACCCGTTTGATAAAATCACGGTGCTGGGACGGAACTTTGAGTACGACAACTTCACCCGGCTTTGGATCGCGAATGTCATACAGAATCTTATTAACAATAACCCGTTCGCCGGTATGGAAATTAGGCTGCATCGAAGGCCCATCCACAATAAAAGGCTCAAACAGGAACCAGCGGATCACGATCACCAGCAGCAGGGCTACAACGATCGCCTTGATCCATTCTTTGGCTTCGCTCTTCTTTTTGGGAGGAACGGCCGCTGTCTCGGAGGTACTGCCTCCAATTGTTGGTTCCTGAACGTCAGCAGACGATGCTGCTTCCGCTTGATTGTTGTTTTGTTTTGAGTCTTGCTCCATAGATATGCCTTCTTTCCTGGTTGAATTGGCGCTTTGTATATGTACCATCCGGTAACATACAGGGAAATTCCCGGATGTTGTTACCAAGTACCTATACGATATCCTCTATCTATTTTACACACAATTTTGCAAAAACCAAATTTTGAAATAAGCTATTTGTCAAGCATTACTCCTGTTTTTGCATGTTAGCCAGGCAGCCTTTGAAAATGATACAAAAAATCCCGTCTGCCGTCTTTTTGCAATTTGCACAACAAACACAGTACAACTACCAATGCAATAACGAATATCCTAATGCGCAAGCAATATCGTTGGAACATGGAAGAGGTCTGCATTTCTGCAAAATCGCTTGTTCAAGACGGTCTGGCGGAATGGTAACTTCCTTATAATCAAGCTGTAAATATACTGTAAAAACAAAGAAAAGGGCTTGTATGACCAAGCCCTTCTCTACCGTATTCTCTGTAAGGATTAACGGCGCAATTCTTTAATTCTCGCTGCTTTACCGCGCAGTTCACGAAGATAGTACAGCTTCGCACGACGCACTTTACCACGGCGAGCCACTTCGAGTTTATCAATTTTAGGAGAGTTTACTGGGAAAGTTCTTTCCACACCTACACCGTAAGAGATTTTACGAACTGTAAAAGTCTCACTGATGCCTCCACCTTGACGTTTAATTACTACACCTTCGAACAACTGAACGCGTTCGCGGGTTCCCTCAATTACCTTAACGTGTACTTTCAAAGTATCACCAGCACGGAAATTAGGAATATCCTTGCGCAGTTGATCTTGAGTAATCGCCTGAATGATATTCATCTATGACTCCCTCCTTCCACACAGATGTTCTTGCGACTCAGGAAGACCTTTTGTCTTCTCATCATTGTCTGCAGAGGACCACCAGATTCACACAACATTCGAATCATACCATATTTTCATGACTGCTGACAATACTTTTTTAAAGGATCGTCAGCTTTATTTTACACTCAGCCAAAACGTTCCTGCAGCAGCATCTTTTTCAGCTCATCCAGACGCTGAATCTCGTCACTGTAACGATTATAACCGATCCGATCATGCTCCTGTACATTCAAGCGGGCACTCTTTTTGTTATCCACCATTCGCTCTAGCAGCTTGATAACGGTATTACGACCTGCGTAATCGGCAATAAAATACTTCTTTCGTTCATCGGCATTGATGTAAAGCAAATATTTGAACTCGGGCAGTAATTGACCGATAATTTTGTCAGCATCTTGATCACTGAAATCCAGACGCAGTACAGACGCATACCCTTGACTGCGCAGATCACTGCCTAGCTGCTGTACCCATCCAGTTGGATTACCGGTTACCTCATTCGAACTCGACATTTTCCAGACTCCTATCCTTATAACCTTGCCAGTGGGATTACCGCATTAACTTCGGCAATAGCTGCTACCGGAAGACAGTATATTATAAAAGCATTTTGTTTATTGTAAAGAATGAATATCGATGTAGTATGTCTGGGCTTGAACCGACACAAGTAGATCATGTCCCACAAAGACATATCCCAGTGTCTTATTCTCCTTATTTACTTCCAGATAGACAGCAGGAGGATCATTGGCAATATCCTTATGGGCAGCAAGCCCAGATTTTTTGTCGGTACAATACATGGAGTCAAAACTCAAAAATTTAAACTCCGCTATACGATAACCCGAATCATTATATTGCTTATCAGGGATTTGTAACTCATCCTGCAGATTATATGCAGAAAGCCATTTAGCAATATCCGACTTTCTTATGTCTTCTCCCAAAAAGACCATAAACGATATTTTCAATCCATGTTCATCGTAACAAAACAGCGGATCACTACAGCTTTCCATTTCCCATGAAAAATCGACCTTTTGAAGTATGTTCATGACTGCACCAGCCTTGCTACCAATCATATGATTAAATGCAATTCGTTATTCTGCTGTTTTGGACTGACTTTCTTGCAATGCAAGCCAGCGGCGCTCTGCCTGTGTCAACTCTGCTTGTTCCAATAGATCGGGACGGCGCTCCAGGGTACGCAGCAGAGACTGTTCACGCCGCCATTTCTCTACATTGGCATGATGACCCGATAACAAAACATCAGGCACCTTCATCCCGCGAAATTCGGCCGGGCGCGTGTAATGGGGATATTCGAGCAGCCCCGTACTGAACGAATCGGTTACGGCACTGTTCTCGTTGCCCAGTACGCCCGGTAGCAGACGCACTACACTGTCTACAACAGTCATAGCCGGTATTTCGCCACCTGTCAGTACATAATCGCCAATAGAGAGTTCATCGGTAACGAGATGCTCCCGTATGCGCTCATCGTAGCCTTCATAATGTCCACAAATAAAGATCAGATGCTGCTCACGTGACAATTCTTCTGCTTTTTGCTGGGTGAATGTCTCCCCCTGTGGACACATCAGGATAATTCGTGGTTGTACAGACGAAGAGACCTGGCTGTCAACGGATAGAGGTATCTCTGTCTGATGCTCCACTGACTCTTCAGAGTATTGCTGTGAGGAGGCCAGCAGATCTTCTACCGCCGCAAAGATTGGATCGGGCTTCAATACCATTCCGCCTCCGCCCCCATAGGGGGTGTCGTCAACTGTGCCATGCTTGCTCGTGGAATATTTGCGAAAATTAACTGCATTCAGCTCCACTATGCCTTTGTCTGCCGCTTTACCAAGGATACTGGAACCGAATACCCCGGTGAACATTTCAGGGAATAAAGTCAGTACATCGATCTTCATCATTCCAGCAAACCTTCCATCACATGAATAGTGATCTTCTTGTCTTCTACATTAATATCCAGCACGACATCATGAATATAAGGAATCAAAATATCTTTGCCTTTCGCCGGCTTCACTACCCATACATCATTCGCCCCAGGAGTCAGAATCTCGGTAATTACGCCCAGTGACTGCCCTTCGTCAGTGATAACTTCACATCCTATAATCTCATGGAAATAGTACTCGTCTTCTTCCAGATCTACCGTATCGTTTTTGGATACTTTGAGTACCCAGCCTTTATATTTTTCCACTTCATTAATATTTCCAAATCCTTTGAAGCGGATGACATACATATTTTTTTGCAGACGGGAGGTTTGTACTTCGACCTGCTGACTGGCACCTGTTTCTTCATTGATCATTTGCAGTTTGTTACCCACTGCAAAACGTACTTCAGGGAAATCCGTATTCGGATATATTTTGAGTTCTCCGCGAATTCCGTGTGTGTTGACAATTTTGCCTACCATTAACCATTGTTCTGACATTTCGTTCTCCTTTGCGCTTACCAAGATATTGTTGTTATTATAACCTGCCTGATGCAGATAGAACTACAGCTTATTCGTGTCTCCATGTCTTCATTATTGCAAAAAATGTACGAAAAAAGGCTAGGATTCCTCCTAACCCTTTTTCGTATATTTTTAAGACATTATATCAACGGTAACCCGTTTATGTGTCTTAACTGCTGCAGAGGTAACAACGGTGCGAAGGGCCTTGGCGATACGTCCCTGCTTGCCGATAACTTTACCGGCATCGTCCGGATGGACGCTAAGTTCATATACGATCAAGTTATCCTTCTCCACCACGTTTACCGACACATCTTCCGGATGATCTACCAGAGCCTTAGCAATAACCATTACTAATTGTTCCATCGTTGACCCTCCATGTGCCCTGCTGGTTAAACCAGCCGCTGTCAGCTATTATTTTTGGTGTTTAAGCTCGTGAAATTTTTTCATCACGCCCGCTTTGCTAAGCAAGTTGCGAACAGTGTCAGAAGCTTGCGCTCCGTTTTGAAGCCATTTCAAAGCTTTTTCTTCATCAATTTTAGTTACAGATGGCTCTGCAACTGGGTTGTAAGTACCGATTTCTTCGATAAAACGTCCATCACGAGGAGAACGGGAATCGGAAACAACGATACGGTAGAAAGGCGCTTTGTGAGCACCGATACGTTTCAGACGAATGCGTACTGCCAAGAGAATTCACCTCCTTCAAATAATTCACACTTCTATTCAACAGCCAGGCTGCTAAAATCAATAATATACTGTTTCTTTATGATGAATGCAGCTCCATCCATTTTAACGGAATGGGAACTTCATGCCTCCGCCACCCTTGCTCAGCTTTTGCATTTGTTTCATCATTTTGTTCTTGCCGCCTTTGGCGCTTTTCGGGTCCATCATATCCGAGAACTGCTTCATCATGCGACGCATCTCATCAAATTGCTTGATCAGACGATTTACTTCGGCTACGGATGTTCCGCTACCTGCTGCAATCCGCTTGCGCCGGCTGTGATTAATTACTTCCGGATGCTGTTTCTCCTGCACCGTCATCGAATGAACAATCGCTTCGATCCGGCCTACCTGTTTGTCATCGACCTGCAGATTTTGTGTTTGTTTCATTTTGCCCATGCCAGGCAGCATATCCATAATCTGATCCAATGGACCGAGCTTTTTGACCTGATCCATCTGCTCCAGGAAATCTTCGAACGTGAACTCGGCATTGCGCATTTTGCGCTCCATTTCCTTGGCCTTGTCCTCGTCGATATTCAGCTGGGCTTTCTCGATCAGGGAGAGCATGTCGCCCATACCGAGGATACGGGATGCCATACGTTCCGGATGGAACACTTCGAGTGCATCCAGCTTTTCACCCAATGTAGCAAATTTGATCGGACATCCGGTTACTGCTTTGACAGACAACGCGGCACCACCGCGAGTGTCGCCATCCAGCTTGGTTAGTACTACACCTGTGAGCTGGAGCTGATTATTGAAGTTCTCAGCCACGTTGACAGCATCCTGACCGGTCATTGCATCAACAACCAGCAGTACTTCATCGGGATTGGTTAATTCATGAATCTGGCGAAGCTCGTCCATCAGCGTCTCATCAATATGAAGACGACCGGCGGTATCAATAATTACATAATCATTGTTGTTGGTCTTCGCTTCCTGCATCGCCTGACGTGCAATCTCTACAGGACTTGTCTGATCACCCATCGAGAAGACGGGAACATTGATCTGTTCACCAAGAACCTGCAACTGCTTGATCGCAGCCGGGCGATAAATATCACCGGCTACCAGGAGTGGACGATGATTTTGCTTTTGCAACATCCGTGCCAGCTTCCCGGAAGTAGTTGTTTTACCAGCACCCTGGAGACCCACCATCATAATTACGGTTGGTGGCTTGGTTGCCTTGGCCAGCTTGGACTGCGTACCACCCATCAGTTCAGTCAGTTCTCTGTTTACGATATCGATGATGACCATGCCCGGCGTGAAGCTTTCCATAACTTCTTTGCCGACTGCTTTTTCTTTGACTTTGGAAATGAATTCCTTAACGACTTTGAAGTTAACGTCTGCCTCCAGAAGAGCCAGTCGTACTTCACGCATTGCTTCAGCTACATCTTCATCGGATACTTTACCTTTACCACGAAGTTTGCTGAATACATTTTGCAGCCGTGTCGTCAATCCTTCAAATGCCATGTGTCCTCACCTCGCTTTCATTTCATTCTTCGATAAGCTGTATCGACAGCAGAATCCATGTCGTCTGCTGTATTTTGTTACATTCGTACATTTATATAGTATACCGCATCCGGTTATGTAGTACTAATCCGGTCCTGCGAATGTATCGTTGCTAATCCGGTTTACAGTCGGTCGATGCTTTCCAGATGATCCATGATCTCAAGCGCTTCTGCCTGATGATGCTCATCCAGTCCACTTTGATGAAGCGCAGTTTTGAGCTTCTCCAGTTCTTTGGCCCGCTGATAATGCTTGTCCATTAGTCCAAGCTTTTGTTCGTACATTTCCAGAACCTGTTCCGCACGCTTAATGTGCTCGTATACGGCCTGACGGCTAATATTGAACTCGGCTGCAATCTCACCAAGAGAATAGTCATCATGGAAATAATATTTGAGAAACATTTGCTGTTTTTCGGTCAGCAGCAGTTCATAAAAATCAAAAAGTAAATTAATCCGGTTCGTTTTTTCGAGCCGATTCTCCTGACTCATCCGGGACACTCCCTCCGTCAAGGAAAAACACTTTACAGCACATCAACGTTTTATATCATATCGAAAATGAAATAAGATGTCAAGCATTTTACCTTAACATTTATTCATAAAAAAATCCCGCTCATTTCAGCGGGATTTTGGATCATATCAATCATTGTATTTTGGGTGCTGTAAGCAGAGTAAGAAGGGTTAAAAAAATCCAATTCCTACTTTCATAAATACTACTTTTAACGAAGCGGCAGCAGGTAGAACAATACTGCAAAGAAATGAAGAATGCTGCCTGCCAGTACAAATAGATGCCATACAGCATGATGAAAAGGAAATCCGCGCCATACATAAAATACGGTGCCCAGCGTGTACATAAGTCCGCCAGTAATAAGCAGTGCCATGCCTCCCGGCGCAAGTGATGCCGTAAGTGGTCCCCAGGCGATGACAATGAGCCAGCCCATTAATAGATAAAAAATAGTCGACATGAACAGGAATCGTTTGACAAAGTAAGCTTTGAACGCACAGCCGAACAGGGCTATTGCCCATACTACTCCGAAAATGCTCCATCCGAGTGTCCCTTTGACAGCGAGCAGCATAAATGGAGTATATGTTCCCGCTATAAACAGATAAATGGCTGAATGGTCGAAGATTTCGAATAAATCTTTGGCTTTTCCGTCTTTGAAACCGTGCACGAGTGTTGAACTGATATACAGCAGCAGCATGGTAATTCCATAGATCGTGAAGCTCACGATGTGCCATGGCGTTCCTTTCAGGCTGGCAAATGTAATCAGTATGGCGAGCGCAGCGATGCTGAGAACCGCACCGATTCCATGAGTGACCGCATTGGCCACTTCTTCCCTGCGTGTGTAAGTGTACGTATCCGCCATAATTCACTTCCTCTCTTCGTTTCCGTATCCAATCCTCTTTATCTGTCTCTATGGGAATTCTGTGTTGTCTGTTTTCCAGCCATATCCTAATCCAAGCCAGAGCTACTCTATAATGTTGATCCGAATTGTAGATACTCTCTTCATTGTAAACCTATTTGCCCTGACATTCCACCCGGGCGCCTTACCAAGACGGCATATCTTTAATACCTGCAGTGTTATTGTTGGTCTGCTTCAGCCTGCTCGGCCTCTTCTTCCGCCTGAATCAATCCAGCGAACAGAGCATGAACGAACTGCTCACTGTCAAACGGCTGCAGATCGTCAATTTTCTCGCCAAGACCGATAAATTTAACCGGCAGATTCAGTTCCTGACGGATTGCAACGACAATACCGCCTTTGGCTGTACCATCCAGCTTGGTCAGTACCAGACCTGTTACTCCGCTCTTCTCTCCAAACAGCTTAGCTTGACTCAGGGCATTCTGACCTGTAGTTGCATCCAGCACCATCAACACTTCATGAGGAGCATCCGGAATCTCGCGCTGGATAACGCGGAAGATTTTGTTGAGCTCTTCCATCAGATTTGTTTTGTTCTGCAGGCGTCCTGCGGTATCGCACAACAGCACATCAACGCCACGCTGTTTGGCTGCACGAACAGCATCATACATAACCGCTGCCGGATCTGAACCGGACTGCTGTTTGATTACTTCAACACCTGCACGCTGTCCCCATACTTCCAGCTGCTCAATAGCACCCGCACGGAATGTATCACCGGCAGCAAGCATGACTTTTTTGCCTTCCTGCTTAAAACGATGTGCCATTTTGCCGATTGTAGTTGTTTTACCTACACCATTTACGCCGACAAACAGGATGACTGTAATATCATCGGTACTCATATTAAGTCCCGGATTCTCATCCCCACGCAGCAGCTCGGTCAATTTCTCGGACAATACCGGTTGCAGGTCAGCTGCATCTTCGATTCGTCTTTTCTTGACTTCAGCGCGCAAATCATCAATAAGTGTCATAACTGTATTGACACCAACATCCGCACCAATCAGAATCTCTTCCAGCTCTTCGTAGAACTCTTCATCGATTTTTTTGCGACGGATGACCAGATCAGATACTTTCTCGACGAACCCTTTACGTGTTTTTTCCAGACCGTCACGGAATTGCTTGGTGACTGTTTCTGTTTTTTGGGAAATGCTCTCTTTTAGTTTCTTAAAAAAGCTCATAGAATGCCTCCATTGGTATATGCTTTGTTCAAATTATGATTGATAAATAGGAGTGAGTATGATGAAAAGACTGGATTCCATGTAATGTTTCCACTTTCACTATATCTGTCCCTGTATCATTTTATTTCACTTTCACCTTATATGTGCCTATATCGCCCGCTGAATACTGGCAAGCCGGTTGTCAAGCAATATCCGCTTCGTCTACATCATCAAGACGAACAGAGACGAGCTTGGATACTCCGCCTTCTTCCATAGTGACACCGTACAATACATCGGCTTCTTCCATGGTACCTTTGCGGTGAGTAACCACGATAAACTGGGTCTGACCGGAAAATTCGCGCAGATACTGGGCGAAACGTACTACATTGGCTTCATCCAGCGCTGCTTCTACCTCATCCAGTACACAGAATGGAACCGGCTTGACCTGCAAAATGGCAAACAGCAGGGCCATAGCTGTCAATGCACGCTCTCCGCCGGATAATAGCTGCAGGTTTTGCAGCTTTTTGCCCGGGGGCTGGGCTACAATATCAATCCCTGTCTCCAGCATCCGCTCCGGATCAGCCAGTACCAGATCTGCACGGCCTCCACCAAACAGCTTGGCAAATACAGTGCCGAATTGACCACGAATCGCTTCGAACGTATGCTTGAAACGCTTGGACATTTCATCATCCATTTCCTTGATGACCTGATACAAGGCTGTTTTGGCTTCGATCAGATCATTTTGCTGCTCGGACAGGAATTCATAGCGTTCATTGACGCGCTGATATTCCTCGATCGCTCCCAGATTCACATCGCCCAGTGCAGTAATCTGCGACTTCAGACCGCGTACTTCCTGCTCCGTATTCTGCACATCTTCAGGCAGTTCATAACGCTGCTTGGCCATTTCATAAGTCAATTCGTAATCGGTTTGCAGCTTGGACAGAATATTCTCCAGCTCTACGTCAAGACGATTGACTTGGATCTCTGTTTTGCGCAGCTCATCCTCTATGGTCTTGAGCTCATTACGTTGTTCACGGGTTTTGTTTTCTTCCTGATCCAACTTCTGCTGCAGTCTGGTTCGTTCCGCACGTTTGAGTTCCAACTCTTCGCTCGTCTCAGTACGCTTGCGACGCAGACGAACAAGATCTTCCTGCTGGCGCTGCTGTTCGCGGCTATTTTTCTCCAGATCCTTATCGATAGAAGACAACTGCTCACGATTGCTTTCCAGCTCACGTCCGTAATCCTGGGATTCTTCCTGGGTACGAGACATTTGCTCTTCCAGCGAGAAAATTTCCTGGCTGAGTTTGCCTTCACGAATTTTGAGATCGGTCACTTTCTCCTGAAGCTCTTCTTTTACCGACTCATTCGATTTGCGTGCCTGCTCGGCCGCTTGAATATCCGCCTGGATTTTCTGCTCCTGCTTCTGTAGTTCAGCAAGTTTCTGTTCGGATTCTTTGCGCGATTTGGAAATAGCAGCAAGTTCTTCGTTATACGTCGTCTTCTCTTGACCATACAGTTCATACTGCTCGTTCACATGACGGAATTCATGCTCCAGCTGTTTGAGTTCGCCGGCAGCCTGCTGTTCTTCCGTACGTTTGCGATCGCCTGCAGAACGCAGCTGATCCAGTCTGGTCTCCGTATCCTGCAGCTGCTGACGCATCTGTTGAATCTCCTGTTGCAGGCGCTTGATCTGTGCTTCACTCTCGATAATCTGTTCACCCAGCTGATCCAGCTGGCGCTTGCGTCCCAGCAAATTAGTGTTTTTCTTATGCTGGCTTCCGCCTGTCATGGAACCACCGGCATTGACTACATCACCTTCGAGTGTAACCACACGGTAGCGGTAACTTAGCTTCGCGGCTATACGGTTCGCCTGTTCCAGCGTCTCGGCAATAACGACACTACCGATCAGACTGCCGACAATAGAGGCATACTGTTCATCATAGCCAACCAGTTCAGCCCCGATACCTACAAAGCCTTCGGCACTCTCGGCCAGACGCTTGTCACTGTCCTGAATACGACGGGGACGGATAACATTAAGCGGCAGGAACGTTGCACGTCCCAGCTGACGTTGCTTCAAGAAAGCAATCGCACGGCGGGACGTTTCTTCATTCTCCATAACCACATGCTGAACAGAGGCACCCAGTGCAGTTTCCATTGCCTGCTCCAGATGCTCAGGCACCCGAATCAGCTCTGCAACTGCACCATGTACACCGGGCAGCTGATTATTTCGGGATGCTTTGAGCACTTCTTTGACACCTAGCATAAAGCCTTCAAAGTCTTCCTGCATTTCTTGCATCGTATCACGCCGGGAAATAAGTGCTTCGCGGCGCTGCTCCCATTTGCGGATAGACGTCTGCATTTCTTCACCGGACTTCTGCAGGGCATGCAGCTGCTCACTCTGCTGGATATAATCCGTTCTGACTTTGGCAATTTCCTTGGCTAGCTTATCCATAACTGAAGTCAATGTACTTTTACTTTCTTCCAGACGTTTTTTCTCATCACGCCATTTGCCGGATTCGCTCTCTGCCCGTACCATACGACGCTGCGTAGCTTCAGTCTGTTGGTCGGCATAACGGATTTCGTTACGTGTCTGTGCCATCGTATTCATGAGCTCGAGCAGATCACCTTTGAGGCTCTCTTCCTGGTTCTGCTGAATACCTCCATTAATACCGGTTAGCCGTTCTTCTTCATGAATGAGTGTCTGCTGTAGACTGGACAGCTGTTCAGTCAGCTCAGTTAGCCGTGTCTGAAGCTGTTCGGTCTCGCCGGTACGCTGACTGGTACGCTCTTCACTACGCTCCAGTGCCGCTCCCAACTGTCTACGATTGTTCTCCAGATTCTGGCGACGCTCCTTGAGCAGTTCACCCATTCCTTCTGCTTTCTCTGCCTGTTCGCTGTACTGCAGCAGCAGCTCTTGCAACCGCTCAACAGCCTGCTCTGCTTCACGGAGGGCACCGCGCTCATTTTCCAGCTTGGCATCATGACCAGCGACTACGGCTGCCAGTGCTTCTTGAACCTTTTCCAGTTCCTTGAGCTTGTCTCCTGCCAGACTCCATGCCGTATGAATGCGTTCGATCTCGTGTACATAGAGCGATATCTCTTTATGTTTCAGTGCTTCCTTGAGTTCTTTGTAATGCAGCGCTTTGGCTGATTGCTCTTTGAGTGGTCCGATCTGATCTTCCAGTTCGTGCACCAGGTCAAAAATACGCAGCAGATTCTGCTCCGTATCATCCAGCTTGCGGACAGCATCCTTTTTGCGGGACTTGTATTTGACAATACCGGAAGCTTCCTCAAAAATACCCCGACGGTCTTCCGAACGGGTACTGAGTATCTCCTCGATCCGCCCTTGTCCAATAATCGAATAGGCTTCCTTACCGATACCGGTATCCATAAATAGCTCGGTAATATCCTTAAGACGACAGGTCTGCTTGTTGATCAGATATTCGCTGTCTCCACTGCGATGAACGCGGCGAGTCACTGTCACTTCATTAAAATCAAGCGGCAGTGCCTGGTCTTCATTATCTAGTGTGAGTGATACTTCCGAATAGCTGACTGCCTTGCGCGAGTCACTGCCCGCGAAGATAATGTCTTCCATTTTGCCACCGCGCAGAGATTTGGCACTCTGTTCACCTAGCACCCAGCGAATCCCGTCAGAGATATTGCTTTTGCCGCTGCCATTAGGTCCAACGACGGCTGTAATGCCTTTGACAAACTCCATTTCCGTCTTGTCGGCAAATGATTTAAAACCGGATAATTCAATTCTTTTCAGGAACATAGTTCGTGTTCACCTCTACTGCTATTGTAGCATAATTACCTGCTGCTTCATCAATGGAAAAAGAGCAAAAAGCGGTCGTGCCTCTTGTACTCCTCAAGGGGGCTATGACTGCTCTTTGCTCTTTGTTTGTCCTGTAATTGTCAGAAAAGAGAATGTTATTTCAGCTTCAACCGGTTCAGTGCAGCAGATGCCGCGCGTTGTTCCGCTTCTTTTTTGGAGCGGCCTGATCCCTGGCCAAGGCTCTCTTCTCCCATATATACTTCCGAGACAAACTCCCGCTCATGGGCAGGACCTTTTTCCTCGACGATACGATACTCCAAAACGCCCATATTATGATGCTGGGTAAGTTCCTGCAGTTCCGTTTTGAAGTCCATCATCTGGAACTGGCCACCGGGCGATATGCTTGAGAATACATACTTATCCAGGAAAGATTTTACGGCATCCAGGCCTTGATCCAGGTACAACGCTCCTATAAAAGATTCAAATACATCTGCGAGCAATGCCGGACGCTGACGTCCGCCTGTCAGTTCTTCTCCTTTGCCGAGCAGAACATAACGTCCAAAATCAAGCGATTCCGCAAACTTCACGAGTGAAGGCTCACAGACTATAGCTGCACGCAGCTTGGTCAGTTCACCTTCCGGACGTTCGGGATATTCATTGTACAGATACTCCGACACCGTCAACTCCAAAACCGCGTCACCCAAAAACTCCAGACGTTCATTATCCTGATGCTGACTGAAGCGATGTTCGTTCACATAAGACGCATGTGTGAACGCCTGTTTGAGCAGCTGGCGGTTATGAAACTGAATTTGAATTTGTTGCTGTAGCTGTTTCACATCTCCGTTCAAGAAACTGACTCCTTACGCTTCAAATTTCTTCAGGATGATCGAGGCATTATGTCCCCCGAATCCAAAAGAGTTGGACATTACTACATTCAAATTGGCCTGACGTGGTTCATTCGGTACATAATCCAGATCACATTCCGGATCTTGATCATGCAGATTGATCGTTGGCGCAATAATTTGGTTTTGCAGGGACAATGCACAGATCAGCGCTTCCACGCCGCCCGCTGCTCCAAGCAGATGACCCGTCATGGATTTTGTGGAGCTGACAGCAATATTCGCTGCATGCTCGCCCAGTGCCATTTTGATCGCACGAGTCTCGGACTTGTCGCCTACAGGTGTAGATGTACCATGAGCATTGATATAATCAATATCTTCCGGTTGGATACCTGCGGTACGGATCGCCATCTTCATGCAGCGTGCCGGTCCATCCGGATCGGGTTCTGTCATGTGGAAAGCATCTGCACTCAGGCCATAACCAATAACCTCTGCATAAATGTGAGCACCGCGTTTTTGCGCATGTTCCAGAGATTCCAGAATCAGTATGCCCGAACCTTCGCCCATTACAAATCCGTCACGTCCGGTATCGAACGGGCGGCTGGCTGCAGTCGGATCATCATTGCGTGTAGACATGGCGCGCATCGAACAGAATCCTGCAAGTCCGGTAGGACGAATCGTCGCTTCCGCTCCGCCGGTAATCATAACGTCTGCTTCGCCACTTTGAATAAATTTGAAAGCATCCCCGATAGCGTGACTGCCGCTCGCACAAGCGGTGACAGGTGCTACGTTGGGTCCTTTCGCTCCATGAATGATGGATACATGGCCGGAAGCCATATTCGCAATCATCATCGGGATGAAAAATGGACTGATGCGCTTTGGACCTTTTTCCAGCAAAATGCTGTGCTGATCTTCAAACGTCCCCAGACCACCAATACCGGAACCAATAATAACGCCGACACGTTCAGGATCTGCATCTTCACGCACATTCAGCTTGCTGTCTTTGAGCGCTTCGGCTGTAGCAGCTACTGCAAATTGTACGAAACGATCGAGCTTGCGCGCATCTTTGCGTTCCATATATTCTTCCGGGTTAAAATCATGAACCTGTGCGGCGATTTTCGTAGGATAGTCGCTCACATCAAATCCTTGAATCGGTGTAATACCGGACTTGCCGGCCATCAAATTATTCCAAAATGTATCTTTGTCTTTGCCCAGAGCTGTCATGACTCCAAGGCCTGTAATTACCACTCTATGCTTCAAACACATTCACCTCATATCGACTGCATGTGTATATTTTGTATTCACTCCGATAGACGCCAAAAATGTGGAGAAGTCCCGACCTGCAGTATATCGCAGGTAACGGGACTTATGATCCTTAGGTATGAGATTGTATGTAGTTCACAACTTCACCTACGGTCGTAATTTTCTCCGCGTCTTCATCAGAAATTTCCAGGTCAAATTCATCTTCCAATTCCATAACGAGTTCCACCACATCGAGGGAATCTGCGCCAAGGTCATCTTTGAAAGAAGATTCAAGTTTAATATCAGCCTCGTCAGCGCCTAAACGGTCGATAACGATGCGTTTTACACGCTCCAAAACATCAGACATCCGGTTCACCTCCTCTTCCAAGTATTATACGAAAATTGTAGATAAAAATCTATATAAGCATCTGTAAGAATGCCCTATATATTACATGTACATTCCGCCGTCTACATGAAGGGTCTGACCCGTCATATAGGAAGCAGCAGGCGAGACCAGGAAAGATACTACTTGAGCAATCTCTTCCGGTTGACCGAGCCGTCCCAGAGGAATGGTGTTCAGAATGCCGGCACGCTGATCTTCGTTTAGTTCATCTGTCATATCGGTAGCGATGAAGCCTGGTGCTACACAGTTAACAGTGATTCCGCGCGAAGCGAGCTCACGGGCCGCAGATTTGGTCAGACCAATCACTCCTGCTTTGGCTGCCACATAGTTGGCTTGTCCAGGATTACCCTGTACACCCACTACAGAAGAAATATTGACGATCCGGCCATAACGCTGCTTCATCATTGGACGTGTTACTGCTTTGAGACAGTTGAATACGCCTTTGAGATTGGTTTCGATGACCTGATCAAATTCTTCTTCTTTCATACGCATGATCAGATTATCACGCGTAATCCCTGCATTGTTGATCAGAATATCCAGTCTGCCAAAAGAATCATTGACCTGCTTGACCATGGCTTCTGCCTCATCGGTCTTGCCGACATTGGCCTGAATAGCAATAGCTTTCACACCCATGGCTTCGATCTGGCTTACAGTCTCCTGGGCAGCAGACTCACTGCCTGCATAGTTGACAGCTACATCGGCACCGGCAGCAGCCAGCGCAAGCGCAATACTGCGTCCAATACCACGGGATGCTCCTGTAACCAGTGCAACTTGCCCTTGAAGCGGTTTACTCATTTCCAACCATTCCTCCCTCTTCAGGTACCATTCATAATAGATGCTGAGTGGTTATCAAGTTAAGCCTGTATCAGGCGTCAACTTCAATAGCTTCCAGACTTTCCAGGCTGTTGACATTGATGAGTCGTACATTTTTATCGATCTTTTTGATCAGGCCAGTCAGTACATTGCCTGGTCCAATCTCGATAAATGTATCTACACCTTCGTTAATAAGGTAACGCACACTATCTTCCCATAATACAGGAGAGTATACCTGTTCTACCAGCAGGGTACGGATATCATCTCCCGCAGTGACCTGGCTGGCCGTCACATTAGCTACAACCGGAACTTTTGCATCCTGAATTTGTACCTCCTGCAGGCGCTCGCCGAGACGTTCGGCCGCAGGCTTCATCATGGAAGAATGGAAAGGTCCACTCACTTCCAGTGCAATCGCACGCTTGCCACCAATTTCCTTGACCCGGCTGGCAACAGCATCGACGCCTTCCCGGGAACCCGATACCACGATCTGTCCCGGACAGTTGACGTTGGCCAGCTCTACCGCATGACCAGCTGCTGTAATCTCCGCACACAGTGTTGTCAGCGCTTCGCGCTCTGCACCCAGTACAGCTGCCATTGCCCCCTGACCTGCCGGTACAGCCTGTTCCATAAATTGTCCGCGGGCGCGGACAATCGCTACCGCATCCTCAAAGGATAATGCTCCAGCTGCCACAAGTGCACTGTACTCACCCAGGCTGTGTCCTGCGACATAGTCTGCCTGGATATTACGAGCCTTGAGTGCTTCCAGCAGCGTAATACTGGCTGTCAGCAGTGCAGGCTGCGTATTGACAGTCTGTTTGAGTTCTTCTTCCGGACCTTCAAAAGCGAGTGTACTGATAGGAAAACCAAGCACTTCATCAGCCTTGTTGAAATACACTGCCGCTTCCGGCATTGCATCATATACATCTTTGGCCATGCCTGCTTTTTGTGCTCCCTGTCCGGGAAACACAAATGCGATTTTACCCATTCAAAATAACCTCCTGAAATCCGTCAATTATATTTGATCATTCATTTGCTGTCATGCTCATGCAGTTCTAATACTAACATGATCACCCGTTACCATACCAGTACGGATGCTCCCCATGTCAATCCACCGCCAAAACCGACCATTACAACACGGTCGCCTTCTTTGATTCGTCCCTGTTCTACAGCTTCTACCAATGCCAGCGGAATAGAGGCTGCAGAGGTATTGGCATAGTTCTGTACGTTGACCATCACACGATCTTCGCTCAGATTCAGACGTTCCATCGCAGACTGGATAATACGGATATTCGCCTGATGGGGAATAAACAGATCGATATCATCTTTGGAGATTTCTGCTTTGCGCAGTACTTCCTCAGTCGCTGTTCCCATAACACGTACTGCGAATTTGAATACTTCGCGGCCACTCATCTGGATAAAGTGCTGTTTGGCTTCCAGGGTATCTGCAGATGCCGGTGTTCTGGAACCACCAGCCGGCAGCTTGAGCAGTTCGCCGCCTGCACCTTCTGCTCCCAGGTCGAAGGATTTGAAACCGCGTCCTTCGCCAACTTCACCGATCACTACTGCACCGGCTCCATCACCGAACAGTACGCATGTATTGCGGTCTGTATAGTCTGTAATACGGGACAATGTATCTGCGCCGATAATCAGCGCATTTTTGTACATGCCCATTTGCAGCATGCTGGTTGCAGCTGCCAGGGAATAGACAAACCCGGAACACGCCGCAGACAGGTCAAAAGCTGCTGCTTTCTTGGCGCCCAGCTTTTCCTGCAAAATGCAGGCTGTAGAAGGGAAAGACATATCCGGTGTAATGGTTGCGATAACGATCAGATCCAGCTCTTCAGCGGTAATGCCGGCAGAAGCAATCGCTTTGACAGCTGCTTCATACGCCAGATCCGAAGTCGCCTGATCCGGTGCAGCGATATGGCGTTCACGGATACCCGTGCGGCTGACAATCCATTCGTCGTTCGTCTCTACCATTTTCTCCAGATCTGCATTTGTTAATATTTTTTCGGGAACATATTTTCCTGTTCCGATAATTCCGATAGGCACAACGCTCATATATGTCACTCTTTTCTCGCTAATTTCCATGATGGATAGAATCTGCAAAACCGTGCAAATGACAATTCAACAAAAACCTATTGTATAACTTCTTTGGAAATGTTGGCAACCAGTCCGCTGCTGACAGCCACTCTTGCCTGACGTACAGCGTTCTTGATCGCGCCTGCATCGGAAGAGCCATGGCTTTTGACAACCAGCCCGTTGAGTCCGAGCAGCGGCGCACCGCCATGTTCCTTGTAGTCCAGTGTATCCTTGAGGCCGCGCAGTTCGGGCATCAGCACTGCTGCTGCAAGCTTGTTCTTGAGCGATCGGGTAAAGCTGTCCTTGAGCAGGGAGAAAATCGCCGAAGCTGTTCCTTCCATGGACTTGAGCAGAATATTCCCTGCAAACCCGTCGCACACCAAAACATCGCATACCCCGTTCAGAATATCCCGTGCTTCTACATTGCCTACAAAGTTGATCGGCAGTGCTTCAAGCAGCGGAAAAGCCTCTTTGGTCAGTTCATTGCCTTTTTGGGCTTCGGTACCGACGTTCAGCAGTCCGATCCGCGGATTGGCTACTCCCTGAACCTTTTCCCGGTAGATACTGCCCATCAGTGCATACTGTGCCAGATGCTCGGGCTTGGCATCCATATTCGCTCCCAGATCCAGAGCGAGTACACCGTGACCGTCAATTGTCGGAATCATCGGTGCAAGTGCCGGTCGCTCGATACCCGGCATCCGTCCAACCACGAGCAATCCTGTTGTCATGAGTGCTCCGGTATTCCCGGCAGAAATCATCGCATCAGCTTCGTTATTCTTGACCATCCGGCCTGCGACTACCATCGAAGCATCCTTTTTGCGCCGTACGGATTTGACCGGCTCATCATCCGGTTCAATCACTTCGGATGCATGTACAATACGTAGATTGGAAGGGATCTCGGACAGCAGCGGTCGCATCCGCTGTTCATCACCCACCAGGATGATTTCTGTATCCTTCCACTCTTTTGCTGCCTGTAATCCGCCTAAGACATTGCTGTCTGGAGCATGATCTCCCCCCATCGCATCAATCGCGATTCGCATGATCAAGTCCTCCTTCATCGTGTTCTTCCCCGTCTGACCGGTAAATCACAAAGTTCCCCTGGAATACCATTTCCTCGCCTACATAGGTCAGCACTTCCACTCTGGCTTTGCCTTTGCGGGCTGCACCGGACTGTACATAGGCTTTGGCAATACATTTTTCTCCCAGATTCACCGGACGTACAAAACGCAAATCCGCCGAAGCTGTAAGAGCTATCGCATCATTGATTACAGCGACAGCCAGCGAGTTGGCCTGGGCAAAAATGTGGTGGCCCCGGGCAATATGGTTACGCGAGAATACATGCTCCTCACGAATCTCAAAAATCGAAATACCACTCTTGTCCAGCTGCAAATCAACAACTTCCCCAATGACTTCATCCAGCGGCAGTGATTTGACCTGATCGTAGGAACGCTCAGCCATCAGCTTCATCCGCTCACGCAGTTCGGGAATCCCCAGCTCCATCCGATCCAGACGAATCGTCTGAATACTGACTTTGAGCTGCCGGGTCAGTTCCTGATCCGTAACAAATGGGTTATCATCAATCATTTTGACAAGCCGCTGCTGCCGCTGCCTTTTGGGCAAACGTTCGATGGCCACACACCTCCCTTGTTCGCTGTTGCTTCAATCCATAATGACATTCGAATAATGTCATCCTTCTCTTATAAAGCTATATGTAAACCTGTTGGTTTTGTTTTAGAACCTGGTACTAAGAATGTAGTATAAAGCATATTTCCGCAAAAAGAAAGAGGCAGTCCTATCTTCTTCGTCAAACCCTTGTATAGCAAGGACTGACAGCTGATTTGTAGCATACTCTCTGCTATTATGTCCCCGATATTCCTGCCAGGAATTCCCTAAGCAAACAAAAAAGTAGCACTTCATCAAGTGATGAAGCACTACTTTTGTGAAAGACTATTGTTGTACAATCTCTCTTTGCTTGTAAGTTCCGCACACTTTGCACACGCGGTGAGATAATTTCATTTCTCCGCAGTTTTCGCATTTTACCATACCTGGTACTGCCAATTTAAAGTGTGTACGACGTTTGTCACGACGTGTTTTGGAAGTTCTCCGTTGAGGTACTGCCATCGTTCCCACCTCCTTAATCTAGTTGAATGCCATTTAACACTCTGAAAACAGAGTTATCAAATCATTTGAAAAAATCCTTAAGTCCTGCCAGCCTAGGATCAATCGGCCGGTTATCGCAATCACAATCCTGTTCGTTCAGGTTGACTCCACATGTCGGGCACAGTCCTTTGCAATCATCCTTGCATAGAACTGACGCCGGCAAATCCATTAAAGCAGCTTCTTCCAGATAAGGTTGAAGTTCAACAGTATCGCTATTCACGTATACTGAATCATCTTCCTCGGCTACGTTCTCCGGTTCTGCGCCGTGTCTGATTTCTTCCTGTATCGCTACATCAAGATGCAGATCTACAGGTCTCAAACAGCGTGCACACGCCATCTGTAAGTCAAGCTTCAACGTTCCGTTCACATCAACAGCCTGATCTACTCTGTACTTCGCTTTTACATCCACATGTAAAGGTGAAGCTGACAGGATATCGTTACGTCCGCTTTTTACAAAGCCGGAATCAAGTGTCTGATGAAACTCTATAGGCTGATCGCTCTGCGCCATTTTTCTAAATTGGAATTGCATCATTATCACTCCAAACAAACAAAAATTATTATACCGATTAATGACTCTTTTTGTCAACGTATGATTTATTAATTCAGTATAATGATATCGTAAACTTATCGTTTATACTTACAATTATAAATTGCGCATACCGTTTATTTTACCATATTTTTACCGAAATGAGGAGAGTATTTATGAAAGTTGCAGGCATTATTGTAGAATATAATCCGCTGCATAACGGACATCTACTGCATATACATAAAACGCGTGAGCAAACAGGCTGTGACGCGGTCATCGCTGTTATGAGCGGCGGATTTACCCAGCGCGGGGAACCGGCATCTTTTAGCAAATGGGCCAGGGCTGAAATGGCGCTGCGTTCGGGCTGCGATCTGGTGATAGAGCTGCCGTCAGTCTATGTAGTGCAGCCGGCAGAATGGTTCGCCTATGGAGCCGTCTCCCTGCTGAACGCAACCGGAATCGTCGATCAGCTGGTTTTTGGCAGCGAAGTCGGTTCACTGTCTGATCTGAGTACGCTGGCTGACCTTCTAACCGATGAGACACCCGAATTCAGACTGCAACTGCAGGAGCATCTCAAACAAGGGCTGAGCTATCCTGCAGCGCTCAGTCAGGCTGCAGGCAGTACAGGATATATCGCACCTCGGACTGCTGCTCTGCTGCAGGAGCCTAATAATACGCTGGGACTCCAGTATCTGATTGCGCTACGGCGGCTGAAAAGTTCCATTATAGCGGGCACTATCCAGCGGGAGAAGTCCCATTACCACGATCTGCATCCTGTTCATAAACAGATCGCCAGTGCGACAGCGATACGCAGGCTCCTGATGGAAGAACCCAGCCAGGCTGCTGCCTATATGTCGGAACAGGTCATGCATATTATTGCCAGTGAAATCGAATCCGGACGCGGTCCGGTTCATGTCAATGCACTCTGGCAGCCGCTGCTACAGATTCTCTCTACCTCTACGCCTGATCAACTGGTCGAGTATTATGATATGAATGAAGGATTGGAACACAGGCTGTTGTCCAAATTGACCTCTTTGGAAGAGTGTTCGGTGACCGGGCTGCTCGCCAGTCTGAAAACGAGACGCTATACCTATGCACGATTGCAGCGGCTCATTGCCCATCTGCTGCTTGGTCACAGGCGTACAGAGCTTACAGAGGAGTCGCTGCAGCAGGGTCCTGGTTATTTGCGTGTACTGGGATTTACCGAGAATGGCAGGCAGCTGCTCAAATTAATGAAGAAAACCTCCACGCTTCCTGTTATTACACGCCCTGCCGATACCGATCATCCCCATATGGAAGCTGATATCCGCGCAACAGTGATACAGGCTTCGGCTTTCGCTACGCAGGATATAAAGCAGCTTTATTCCGATTATTATCGTGCACCAATCAGAATGTAATCTGTCTGCACGCATTCATGTTGGCCATAGATATAGAAGTACCACAAAACGGACACCAACAATATTAAAAGATACATCGATATAGTAAAAACAATGCAAAAGTATAGTAAAAAGCACCGTCCTCTTGTGACGGTGCTTTTTACTATGATCATACAGCATATTTAGTGAGAACCGACTGGCCATCTTCATATATCAGGTTGCTGCAATGATGCATCAAGCTATGCTAATTACGCATAACGCAGTAACATTTATTTGGCCTGACTCAGCTTTTGACTGGCAGCTTGTTCAATTCCTGCAGTGCATCATCCAGTGTACTGACCGGAATCAGCTTCATGGTGGAGTGCATCTTTTGCAGTTGCTTCTGTGCTTCTGCGTAATTGCCCTGAGGAACAAAAAACATCTCGGCTCCTTTGGCCTGGGCGGCTACCACTTTATGCTGTACGCCTCCAATAATCCCTACATTTCCTTTGACATCAATAGTGCCTGTACCTGCAATCCGGTATCCTTTGGTCAAATCCCCCTTGGTCAACTGATTATAGATCTCCAATGTGAACATGAGACCTGCCGAAGGCCCGCCAATACTTGTACTGGCAAAATGAACTTCATGCGCCGGATTAGTCGGTGCGACTTTTTGTACTTCGCCAATCGATACACCAAAACCGACACGTGATTTGCCACTGGCATCTTTGAAGCTCCGTAGTGTAATCTGCTGCTTCACCGTCGTCCCGGCACGATCGAAAGCAACATTGACTGTATCGCCAGCTTTTTTCCTGTTCAGTAATTTCTCCAATTGTTCAAAAGAATCGATCGGTTGACCATCCAGTGTAACAAAGCGATCTCCACCGTGGATCTGTGTATTGCCTTCCGGTACATTGATCACAAATACATATTGTGGCTCAATCGAATAAGCAATCCCTGCCCGGTGATAGGCAGCAGCTACTGCACTGGATTGGGAACTGTTCATATAATAAAGCTGCTCTGCCTCGTATTCCTTGCGGTCCGACTGGGCCGGCTTGGGACCGATCTCTTCGTTATCATCAAATACGCTTCCAATCAGCATAGCCATATTGGCATAACTCACAGCTACGGTAGTCATCATAAAGGTCCCTTTTTCCGTAGGGTCCCCACCACTCACCGTTACCATCGGCTTCAGCTCGTCTGCACTGCCGGGTGCATTAATCACATAAGGCGTAGGCATATAGACAAGCACGTATACGAAAATGATAAAACATACTAAATAAAGCCAAGACCGTTTTGAAGACAGCGGCTGGCGAAGATTTGGGCCGGACATGGGTTTCTCTCCTTTGATATCTGATACACTGATGCCCAGTAGGCGTATGAGCATTCGATCTGTTTCCTTATATTATCCCATGTCCATCCATGCAATTCCACTCCAGATGACTGCTTTAGTGAAGATCAGCCAACAGGAACTTGCGCTGAAGCTGCTGTTCAATTACCGGTGGTACAAAGTCCGACACATTGCCGTTAAAACGGGCAATCTCTTTGACCATACTTGAACTCAGGTAAGAGTAGCGCGGATTGGTCATCATGAAGATGGTCTCTGCATCCGGATTGAGTTCGCGATTAATGGAAGCCATTTGCAGCTCGTATTCAAAGTCTGTCACCGAACGAATCCCCCGTACGATGACCTGAGCTTCACGTTCACGGATATAATTAGCCAGCAGATCACGGAAGCTGTCAATCTCTACATTGGGCAGATCAGCTGTAACTTCCTTCAGCTGGGCTACACGCTCTTCTACGCTGAACAGCGGCTTTTTACTTAGATTATTCAGTACGGATACGATCAATGTATCAAACTGCCGGGCAGCACGCTGAATAATGTCCAGATGTCCCATAGTCACCGGGTCAAAGCTTCCGGGATACACTGCTACACGTTTTTTGTACGTTTCATTATTCATGCTCTGGACCTCCCTGTTCCTCTTCTGGTTCGTACTGGTATACCTGTATAGTCGTCTCGCCATATACAGCCTGACGAAGTCCCTTGAAATGATCAAATTCCTGTGGATAACGATGTTTGGATTCAAACTCCAGCACGATGGTTGCTCCATGATTCAGCAGCTGCCGTTCATGCATTTCGGTCATCAGCTCTATCCCATTTTTCATCCGGTACGGTGGATCCAGGAAGACCAGATCAAAAGCCGATTCTTTTTTGGCCAGTACTTTGAGTGCACGTCCGGCATCGTTACGGTACACCTCTGCCTGATCACTGAATCCAGCCGCTTGCAGATTACCTTTGATAACTTCGATACTCTTGTATTCCATATCAATAAATATGCCATGTTCCATACCGCGACTGAGCGCTTCGATACCGAGTCCGCCTGTACCGGCGAACAGATCCAGAACCATCCCTCCGTCAAAATAAGGACCGATAATACTGAACATGGATTCTTTGACTTTATCCGTTGTAGGACGTGTTCCGTTGCCGGGAACTGCTTTGAGCGGTCTGCCTTTGGCACTGCCTGATATTACTCTCATCTATTTATTCACCCGTTCTCTGATTTAGCATCGGACCCAACAGCAAGCAGCAGGAATTCCTTATCCGCAAGCGTTTTGTCCAGTAAATTACGACGCTATCGTATCATATCATAACCCTTTTTCAAAATCATCGATCAATCCTCTTGCTTTGTTATAGCGAGATTTGCTACAATACTGAACAAACGTTCAGTATCGAGGTGGTATGATGAATAAAAAGCAGTCCCAGAGTGAATTGACCCGCAAAAAAATAAGTGAAGCGGCCCGAGGCCTGTTCGTGCAAAAGGGATACAAGGCAACTTCCATCGAAGATATTGTTGCCGCTACAGGCAGCAGTAAAGGCAATATTTATTATCATTTCAAAAGCAAGGAAGGGCTTTTTCTCTACCTATTAAATGAATGGGATCGTGACTGGCTCGATAAATGGCAGGAAAAACAATCTTCCTATGCTACGGTTACCGATAAACTATTCGGGTTGGCCGAGCAGATTATACAGGAAGAATTGAATCATCCGCTCACCCGTGCAGCCGACGAGTTCTTCAGTAATGATGAGCAAAAAAGTGAAGTGGAAGAAAGAATGAGCAGTATGATGACAGAGCATCTGCAGTTTAACGAGCGGCTGATTCAGGAAGGCATTGATACCGGCGAATTCGCTGCAGGCGATGTAAAAGAAAAAGCAATGGTGCTCGAAAGTATTCTGGTAGGTCTCAGTCAGATGTCCCGCAACGCTTCGATCGAAACCATGCTGACCAGCTATCAATTTGCTATCCGGACATTTTTGCATGGTATTGCCCAAAAGGTATAACAGATATTCAACACCTGATTTCATGAGTTTAATCGTTATCTATAAATACAGACCGAATGTTCAGTATATGAAAATTAATACATGGTATTGTGGAGGATATAATGGCACTCTTATTTCGTAACCGGGCAGCTCTTCTGCTGCTCATGTTTAATATTTTTCTTGTGTTTACCGGGATTGGGCTGGTTATTCCGATCATGCCCACCTACATGAATGAACTGCATATCGGAGGCAGTATACTGGGCTTGATGGTCGCAGCATTCTCAATTAGCCAGCTGATCTTCTCTCCTTTTACCGGTCGTCTCTCTGACCGGGTCGGCCGCAAGAAGCTGATTATTGCCGGAATGGTGATATTCGCTATTTCGGAATGGCTGTTTGCTATTGCGAATGCGCCAGGTCTGCTGTTCGTATCACGGATGATCGGCGGGCTAGGGGCGGCACTCATTATGCCATCCGTTATGGCATACGCTGCTGATATTACGTCCAATGAAGAACGTGGTGCGGGGATGGGATTTATCAATGCCGCGATTACAACCGGCTTTATTATTGGACCGGGAATTGGCGGACTGCTAGCTGAATATGGTATACGTGTACCTTTTTATGCAGCCGCTATTGCCGGATTGATCGCTGCTGTAGCAACACTCATTTTGCTGCCGGAATCATTGAGTCCGGAGCGCCGTGCTCAACTGACCAGCGCGCAAAATGCGGGCCCTCAGACCAGCCTGATTCGTCAATTGATGGAATCATATCGCAAACCCTATTTTCTGAGTCTGGTTATCGTATTCGTCGCTTCATTCGGACTGGCGAATTACGAGACGGTCTTCTCACTGTTTGTGGATCACAAATTCGGCTTCACCGCGCGTGATATTGCGATTATTATTACATTTGGTTCTATCGCCGGTGCTGTCGTACAGGCGACCATATTTGGCTGGATGATCAACCGGTTCGGTGGACAGCGTCTGATCGTAATCTGTCTGATCGCTTCAGCAATATTTATCTCGCTTACGCTGCTCGTACACACGTATTTCCTGATTTTTGTTGTTACATTTGCGGTATTTCTGGCGATGGATATTCTTCGTCCGGCTATCGGTACACAGCTGTCGCAGAATGCAGGGGATGAACAGGGCTATATTGCGGGACTGAACTCGGCCTATACAAGCCTCGGGAATATTGCTGGTCCTGTTGTAGCAGGAGCGCTGTTCGATCTGGATATTAACTATCCTTATGTCCTGGCTGCCGTTGTATTGTGTGTCTGCTTCCTGCTCGCTCTGCGGGTCAAACCACCTAGATGGAATCAGCAGACAGACAGCACACAGGCCTAATATTCAGAAATACGCGATACACTGGAGCTGGAATATAGAGCTGCTGATGGATATTTATCCTCAAGCAGTGTGCATTTATCCAGCAGTTAAATTCAAATAAAACACCTCCGGAAAAGTACTCTTTTCATAAAGAAGCTTACTTCAATGGAGGTGTTTTTATTTTACTTTGGATAGCTTTTAATTAACGATGAATTGCACTCTGGTTCCATTAGGATAATCTTCGAGCCTGTTCCCTACCCACGAGCCTGCTCCGCGGTTATCCGAAGGGCTGATATAACGAATATCTGCACCCGTACCACCTTCCAGACACATTGCCATTGGCCATTCATCACGATCATAGCCGGATTTGGTAGGTACGCCTCGCAATGAATCTTCACGACGATCTTTTGCACCTGCACGATCAATTGTACACACAGCCGAATGACCTTCTGCAATTGCATCGCGGATATGGTCTGCCGTTTCGGGATAACGATCAGAAGGAAAATTCAGCGTATAATCGTAAGCTGCTGCTGCATACACCTTATGTACTTTTGCTTCGCTCTGAAGCAGTACTGGCAATGTCATCATCATTACCAGCATTGTGACTGTTATCCATAGTTTTTTCATCCCATCATCTCGCTTCCATTTTATTGGTAAAAACAAAATCGAGATTAGTTTAAAATATTTTATTTCAATTTTAAACCATTATATGTAAATTTATTCCGTTATTTATGTAAATAAGTTCATAAAAAAAATAACCCTGTCTCGGAAGACAGGGTCTACGTAAAATCTATTTTTCAAAAGGGGTATGTATATATCTTAACCAGCACACCCGAAAATAACCTTATATTCACCTAAAGGATCAATTAAAATTGATGATTATCCAAACCGAGATCTGATTTAGTGATGCTACTAATTATTGTATAGGCATGTGCCGATAAACATCCTATGCCCTGTCTTAGGCAGGAAAGGAGGAAGCATCCATGGATATCCCTGCTTTGTCAATGGCAATGAGTCAGGCTTCTGTCGCTCAGGCTGCCGGAATCCAGGTTATGTCTTTGTCAAAAGATATGATGGAACAGCAAGGTCAACAAATGGCTCAAATGCTCCAGCAAGCTCCGCATCCGAATCTGGGTAAAAGTCTGGACATACGTGCATAATAACCTGTCTGCGGATAGCGTTATAGATGCCTGTGTACTGCATGCAGTACATGTATGAATCCGAAGTTGGGAACAGCACAAAATGCCCCAAGAAATACATACTGGGGCATTTTATGCTGTCTGCCTCTAACTTGCTGTATATGAATGACTATATACGCTGCACTGTATTATACTATTTTAAAAATATCCGTATAAACCCTTCATGTCAGACAATTCTGCACCCGTACTGAAGCATTCACAAATTCAGTTCCTTAATAAACAGCCCACTCCCAGAACTCCAGTGTCTCTGATCCGGTTGCCTGTACTAATTGTTCAGGAGATACCGATTCCAGATAAGCGGTTCCCAAACCCTGAATCAACAGCACAAAATGATTGGCAGCACGCTGCCATTCTCCATCGGCTGTCTCGCTGGTCATCGCATACACTTCGCTCGTCTGTAGATCCAGTAGCAATGTATACGGATCAGATTGAGCAATGCAGATCAGTGCTGCCGGACGCGCTAAACCACTCCACCAACGATCAAATCCGGTCGTTGTGTTAATATGCAGAATCCATTCTACATAATCGTTCTCTGTACCAAAAGTAACATTACACAACCCAAAATGATCCAGATCATACCTACAGATAAAATCTGCAAAATCGGCAGGCAGATTCATACCAAGTTGTTGTTCCAGGCGCCGAACTTGCGCAGTGATATCTTGTTTGCGTTCAATGAGCCGCAGACCATCAACGATATCCTGTAGAGGAATAAATTTGTCATCCAGTTTTTGCTTGATTTCGGTTATGCTCAGCATGGGACCTCCATTAACAAAGTGTACTCATCAAAACTACTGACATTATGATAGCTCATCCAGTGCTGTACGTGCCAATGTCTGCAGCACCGCATCTTCCATCGGCGGATTATGCAGGCCGGCGCGTACATCACGGTATAATCTCTCCAGCGGCAGATTTTTTGACAAAGCTGCTCCGCCCACAATTTTCATCGCTTTGTCCACTACTTCATTTGCCAGATGCACAGCATTGTACTTGACCACCCCAAAATCAGGCCGCATGTGCTTGCGCTGCTCGGGTTCACGATCCCAGCGGTCTGCCACATCGTACATTAGTGTTCGCGCGAGTCGCAGTTCGCTCTCCATTTGTCCGATCCATTGACGGATATGCGGCAGTGTAGCAATGGGCTCATTTAGACTATTAGGAGTATAATGGGCCGCAAATTCCAGTGCAAAGTCACGCGCTGCATAAGCAATACCAAGATAGCAGGCCGGAATATGCAGCAGCCATCCATCCCCATCATCCCGTTCCAATTTGGAAGTCCCAGGAAGATGGATTGACAGTACCTGACGATCCGGTACAAATACCTGATCCAGAATCACATCATGACTGCCGGTTGCTCTCATTCCCATTGTATTCCATGTCTCCTCAATGGTAACTCCCTCACGTGAACGTACCAGGAAATCGCCGATTTCCGGCTGATTCTCAATACCTGCGCTGACAATAAAATCAGTCAGCATAGGGCTCAAAGTGCTGTAGGTTTTCCGTCCGCTTAGCAGCCACCCTCCCTCTGCACGTACAGCTGTTGTCTGCGGACGACCGCCCCGTGTCGGACTCCCCGTACCCCGTTCACTGGCAAATTTATTAATCATATTGCCGTGAGCAACCACATCCCGGCAAAATTCGGAAAAGGTCGGCTCCGGCCAACCGTCCGACTCACGGAAATGAAGCATCATACCGCCATGCCAGCCAGCACTAAGTGCAGTAGATCCGTCTCCTCTGGCAATCCGCTCCTGTACAAGCAGCCACTCATACAGTCCCAACTCTTCTCCGCCATATTTCTTGGCGACTGTCAATTTGGCATAACCAGCATCTTTTAATTCCTGGAAATTCTCAAAAGGAAATGAACCTTCCTCATCATGTTTGGCTGCACGCTTAGCAAATTGTACAGCCAGACGATCCGCCCATGCCGCCAATTGTGCTTCTTTTTCATTACGGATAAATAGATCGATTCGTTTATTGGTCATCTTTTTCATCCTTCCTATCCCACTTCAGACTGTTATCTACGCTCATCATATACCGTTCTTTTCTTCTATCCTATCTAATTTTATAATAAAATTGATGGGATTAGTCGGATAAAAAGTAACAGAATATTGTCATATTACAGTCTTCTTTTTATCCATTATTGTATCTCCTAATCAAGACTGCAAATAAATCAGAAAATCATCAAAGGAATCAATAACAAAAGCCAGTTCCTGTAGATCCATTAACCATATATAGATCCGTCCATAATCCGTCGACGGCTTGAGTGATAATAAAAAACAGTTTCCACCCTGGTCATAGGCAAATGGAAATAAAAGTTCCAGCTCGGCAAAGGACTCCAGCAAATCTGCATAAAGCTTCTCAGCCGGCAACTCACCATATCGAATCGAATCAAACCCGCCTACAATCAATGCATTTCCTTCCCGATCTTCAGGCAGAAACCCACCATTATATTGTAAATAATACTGTTTAAATGAGTCAGGCAGCGGACGGCCCAGCTGTTCTTCCAGATCCTGCAGATCTTGTATCGTCAAAGACTGTTCGCAATCTTCCAATACCAGTTTCATGATTTGGTCCTCCAAATGATTTCGATGTTATGATCTATATTATGCTACACAGCATAGATGATAGACACATACATAAACAGAAACCGCAGCATCCCGGTATACGGAATCTGCGGCGCTGTTATACAATTATTCCTCGTGTCTGCAAAACTCGGATGCAGATAGGCGCTTCGTTCAAATTATATCACGTAGTCGGCCAATTCACAGCTTTCCCTTGATTGAAGGCGTAGGCTGCTATGCCCTTCACTCCCGGACGAACCATGAATACGCCTCCTGCTGGAGAATCAGCTGCTTCATCATCTTCGCGCGCTGTTGTAATGTATAACTCATCCAGTTCGGCTCCGCCAAACGTGCAGGCAGTGACACATTTGGCCGGCACATGTACTTCACCAATGACCTGTCCTGTAGATGGATCAATTCGCGTTACACGGCTGCCACCCCAGCGGGCGATCCATAGCATTCCCTCTACATCAATTGTCATTCCATCCGGATAACCATCGCTATCATCCAGTTCCGCTACTACACGTCCATTCTCTATCGATCCTTCTTCCAGATCATAATCAAAAGCAGTAATCTGGCAGGTTGGCGTATCAATATAATATAGCGTACGATGATCACTGCTCCATGCTAACCCGTTGGAGGTAGACACTTCACCGAGCAGCAGACGTACATGACCTTCTGTATCCATGCTGTACAAGGCTCCCTGTTTCTCCTCTCCGTTCAGGCTCATTGTGCCTGCTAGAAAACGACCGGATGGATCACATTTGCCATCATTAAAACGGTTGCCGGGACGCCCTTCCTCCGGATCATAAATCAATGTCTTACTGCCATCAGACAGTTGAATCCGGTAAAAGCCACTGAACAGTGCACCAAGTACCTCAGTATCGGTATACGGTACAATAGCACCGATATGTTCTCCTACATGCACCGTACGATCTTCTCCGGTAACCGGATTATAGATATGCAGCTGATAGCCTTCGATATCTACCCATAACAAGTGCTGCTGCTCTGCATCCCAGCTTGGGCCTTCGCCCAATTTGGCTCTGGCATCAATGATTAGTTCTGCCTTGTACTGCTCCATGATTGTTCCTCCATGTGGTATATTTTTAGGACTGTATCGGAGAACGGCTCCAATCATATCCGATTCCCTGCAGGAATGCGCGTGCCAGCACCATATGTCCCTTTGTATTTGGATGAACATGATCCCAGCCATGAGACAGACTGGCTGGATATATGTACTGGCTGATATGATCAAACGCTGCCTGTGTATCCACAAATGAGGCCCCGTGTTCTTCAGCAATGCGTTTTACGACTGCACCGTATACATCCATCGTTGCTCTCATCGGATCTTCGGGTGTCGTGCACATATAGTAAGGCGTCATCAGAACGATGCCTTTTACTTTTGGCAGTGTCTGTTCAACCAACTTGCGGAGTGTCTGCTCATACTCTTCCAGATAGACATGAATATGAGGCTCGGTCGGATTGTCAAACTGACGCCAAACATCGTTAATTCCGATCATAATAGATACCCAGTCAGGTGTATGGGCAAACACATCCTGCTCCCAGCGTGATTCCAGATCCAGAACCGTATTACCGCTAACACCCGTATTCAGTACCCGGAATGCATAGTCCGGATAAACCGCTTGCAAAAGTGCATCCACAAGCGACACATAACCGTCTCCAAGCGTACCATTCTGACCTACAGGACGTCCCCGGCCGCAATCGGTTACCGAATCGCCAATCATCAACAGGGTGCTGTTTTTATCCATTTTCATCTCTGCCATCTCCTCTTTATCTATAATTTCTATCTATGAAGCAAATGATTACCAGCCCTGACGGTGAAGCCAGGATATACAATCTCTGGTCCAGTTTCCCATAACCGGATGGTCCAGCGCAAGCCCTTGTCCATGACCGCCGCTCTCATATACACGCAGTTCAAAAGGAACTCGATGTTCTTCAAGAGCCAGCGCCATACGCAGGCTGTTCTGTACCGGAACGGCATCATCATCAGCGGTATGCCAGATAAAGGCTGGCGGTGTCATAGCGGACACCTGCTTCTCTGCGCTGCTGCCGGTTACCAGCTCAATTGTTGCCTGATCACCCAGCAGGGATAAACGGGACCCTTCATGTCCAAAGCTGTCCATCGTAATAACCGGATAACAGAGTACCATCAGATCGGGTCGTGAGCTGATGTCACGTTTGAGGCCATTTAACAGCTCGGTTTCCTTCTCTTCAAATACAGTTCCCGTCATCGCAGCCAGATGTCCGCCTGCAGAGAAACCCAGAATCCCGATACGCGAAGGATCAATTCCGTATTCTGCAGCATTGGCCCGGACATGGCGAATAGCGCTCTGTCCATCTTCTAGCGGAGTCCGGCGTTGGCGCGGGGAAAGACGATAATGCAGTACAAATGCAGAAATACCATTTTCATTCAACCATTCTGCGACAGGAGCACCTTCATGATCTGCCCGGAATTCATAACCTCCACCCGGTAGCACAATCACTGCACTGCGTGCATCCGGCAGCAGATACGGTACCATATAAGGCCGTTCTCCCTGGTCATCCACTATAGCAGGATCAGCAATCCATATTTTATCCATTTATTTTTCCTCCACTCCGGTATATGTATGCTTGAACAACATAATCCTGACAACGAGAATAATGGATAATGCAGGCATCATCCATCATTCTGTTCTCCTTTTCAAGCGTTAATATTGTAAGCGCTTAACAAAATAGTTTCAATCAAAATGTGCATGACTGGTGATCAGCAAACGCACATTTTAATAAAGATTGCGAAATTGTTCAGGAGTTACTCCTTCCAGACGGCGGAATGTAGCCACAAAATGACTGGAATCGCGGAATCCGACCTGACCGGATACTTCCTTGATTGTCATACGCGGATACAAGGTCATCAATTCCTTGGCTTTGCGCAGACGAAGCAGAATAAAATAAGCATAAGCTGTCATCCCGAATGTCTGACGGAACAATGTATTTAGGTGGCGGGCACTTACCCCTACCTGAATCGCCATATCTTCCAACCCGATATTCGGATCGTCATAATGGGCTTCCATAAAGCTCATCAATGGCGCCAGTCGCTCTACGGTATGAGACAAGGACGGCAGGTTGTTAATACGTCCATGCTTTTTGAGCAGAGTCAGAAAACGGTACAGATCTGCACTGGTATCCAGCCCTGACAAATCACGGTTACTACGGATACTGCCCAGCATATTGCCGGAAAATGTCTCCAGATCACAATCCCGATCCCATTCATAATACGCCGAATGCGACAACCCAAACGTAGACAGCAGTCCCAGCGATTGCGGTCCACCAAATGTAAGATAAAGAGTCTCCCACACACTGCTTACCGGACGATAGCTATGGGCATCCCGTGGAGCCAGCAGTACGCCCGATCCGGGTTTAAGCAAATAACGGGCACCGCCAAATGTAAATTCGCCTTCTCCATGTACCGTCTGAAGCCAGTGATAACATGGATAGCCGTCCGGACGTTCGATATATTCCTGATCCGGATTCTCTCCGATACTCTCCATATGAATAGGAAGCTGAAGGTCTTTGAGCTCTGTAAAAAAGCGGCGGTGCGGGTTGGTTACGTACATGATACTTTCACATCCTACATCCATATTTTTATACTATACATGTTTTATCTTATATTTTACAAGGAGTTATTATGATTTAGTATAGAGTTATTCTTATATAAGGAGTGACAGCATTGATTAGCAGCAAACTTCCAAAAATCTTCTACGGTGGAGATTATAACCCTGAGCAGTGGGATAAGCAGACACATCAGGAAGACCTCGGCATGTTCAAGCAGGCCGGCATTGATATTACAACCCTGAATGTTTTCTCCTGGGCACGCAATCAGCCGGACGAAGTTACATATCAGTTCGAATGGCTGGATGAATTAATCGACAGCCTTTATGAAAACGGTATCTATACCTGTCTCGCAACAAGCACAGCTGCCCATCCGGCCTGGATGGCGACGCGTTATCCCGATATTCTGCGAACAGATAAGGACGGACGCAAACGCAAATTCGGCGGACGTCATAACTCCTGTCCCAACAGTCCGACGTACCGCAAATATTCGGTTGAGATTGCCCGTCGTCTGGCAGAACGCTACAAGGATCATCCTGCGATTCTGGTCTGGCATATCTCCAACGAATACGGCGGTGATTGCTACTGCGACAACTGCGAGAAAGCTTTCCGCGTCTGGCTGAAGCAGCGTTACGGTACACTGGATGCTGTCAATACAGCCTGGAATACGGGATTCTGGGGTCATACTTTCTACGATTGGGATGAAATTGTACTCCCGGATAACCGCAGTGAAGAATGGGGAGAAAACAGCTCCAGCTTCCAGGGAATCTCGCTCGACTACTCCCGTTTCAATTCAGACAGTATGCTGGAATGCTATCGTCTGGAATACGATGCGGTACGCTCTGTCATTCCGGACGCTCTGATCACCACCAACCTGATGGGCTTTTACAAGCCGCTGGATTATTTTAAATGGGCCAAATATATGGATATTGTCTCCTGGGACAATTATCCGGGTCTGGATACGCCGGTGAGCTTCACGGCGCTGGCACATGATCTGATGCGCGGAATCAAAAATGGCGAACCATTCATGCTGATGGAACAGACACCAAGCCAGCAAAACTGGCAAGCGTATAATTCATTGAAACGACCGGGTGTAATGCGTCTTTGGAGTTACCAGGCGGTCGCTCATGGTGCAGATACAGTTATGTTTTTCCAGCTTCGTCGTTCGGCAGGCGCCTGTGAGAAATTCCATGGCGCAGTCATTGAACACGTCGGTCATACAGATACCCGTGTGTTCCGCGAAGTCAGCGAACTCGGTCATGAGCTGCAGCAGCTTGGTGACCAATTGCTGGATTCACGGGTCGAAGCCCGCGTAGCTATTTTGTTCGACTGGGACAACTGGTGGGCGGTGGAGAAATCCAGCGGACCGACGATTGCCCTGAAATATGTCGAACAGATTCATAAGTATTACAAAGCCTTTTACGATCGTAATGTACAGGTCGATATTATTAGTGTCGACTCGGAATTCAGTCATTACGATATTATCCTCGCCCCTGTCCTGTATATGGTCAAACCGGGGTTAGCCGAGAAGTTGGAACAATTCACCAGCAGCGGTGGCACTTTCGTTACCACTTTCTTCAGCGGCATCGTAGGCGAGTCCGATCTGGTCTCGCTTGGTGGATATCCGGGAGAACTGCGCAAGCTGCTTGGCATCTGGGTCGAAGAAATCGATGCCCTGCTGCCTTCGATGAATAACCGGATCGTAATGAACAGCGCACTCGGTGAGCTGAGCGGTGACTACCAATGCGGCATGCTGTGCGATCTGCTGCATACCGAAGGCGCCGAAGTGCTCGCTCAGTACGGCGAAGACTTTTACCAGGGAATGCCCGTACTTACGCGTAATGCCTTCGGCAAAGGTGAAGCATGGTATATCGCTTCGGATGGTGAAGAGACATTCATCGCCGGACTCATGAAGCATCTCTGTGACCAAAAAGGAATTCAGCCGGTTCTGGATACACCTGCAGGTGTAGAAGCAGGATGCCGCGTCAAAGACGGTCATAAGTTCCTGTTCCTGCTCAATCATAATGCCAAAGCGTCGACTGTAGACCTTGGTAACCTTGACGTAGAGGACATGCTGAGTAATAATCAGGTTACTTCCTCTATTGAGGTTCCAGCGCGTGGTTCCATTCTCTTATCTGTAAAATAATTACATCGGATACCTAATTTATTGTAACACGAAAATAGCGATACGTAAAATGTTTATTACAACATTTGCGTATCGCTATTTTTGTCGAATCTGCTCCATTTATTTACATTCATGGCGTATTTCCTCTTTTTAAATGGGCAAAGTTCTTTTTGGAATCGTTCGTTATTTTCTGTTACTGTACTCTATGATCTTATCGCTCTATAGCTATAATGGATCAATCTGTCCCATCTGTCTATAGCCCATCTATCTGTATTAAAAAGGACTCCCTTGCCACTTCAGTGGACTGCTTCCGTCCAGCACTTCCCGGGTCCAGTGTCCGCTCGGCCATGTCTGTCCCTGGACAGGTCCCAGAATACGCAGCACCTGCTGCAGCAGTTCCGAATCGATCGGCTTATCTGCCCAGCGGATATTGTCTGCAATCTCTGTCGTGCTTGCTGTTCCTACAATTGTAGTTGCCAGATGTTCATTGGAGACTGCATACTGGATCGCCAGCTGTGTCAGACTGCTCCCCTGCTGCCGGCAGAATTCGGCTGCTTCGCGGCAGCGCTGCTTGATCTCTGGAGAAGCAGGATGCCAATCGGCAGGTCCTTTGTCCGAGAGCAGACCCATCGCAACCGGAGCTGCATTGATGATGCCGATTCCTTTTGCTTCCAGCAAAGGCAGCAGATCGGTCAATGTCGAATCATTCAGCGTATAATGGCAATAAGACAAAATCACATCCAGATCGGTATGTTCCAGCACACGACGGTATCCTTCCAGTGGCAGACAGGACACTCCATAAAAGCGTATCTTGCCTTCCTGCTTCAACTGCTGCAGAGCTGGAATAGCTTCATTCAGCACCGTATTCAAATCACCAAATTCGATATCATGCAGCAGTAGAATATCCGCATAATCCGTTCCTAGACGCTGCAGACTCTCATCCACACTATCCAGAATCCGCTGACGGGAAAAATCAAACTCCCTGTCATTGTAGCGTCCGGCTTTGGTCGACAGAATATAACGGTCTCTTGGCATTTGACGTAGTGCCCGTCCCAGGACTTGTTCCGAGCGGGTTACGCCATAATAGGGTGAGGTGTCTACCAGATTAATCCCTTGATCAAAAGCTTCCAGAACAGCTCGTACGCCCTGATCTTCATCAATATTACCAAATACATGACCCAAAGGAGCTGCTCCCAGACTTAGCGGAGACACCTCGAGACCTGTATTTCCCAGCTTACGTCTGTTCATCATCGCTTTCACCGGCATCGCACTTCTCCTTCCCGTATCCGGTTATCCAGATACGATCCCATAATAGGCTATACCCAGTTTACAGGATGACACCATCTTTGAAAATTGCTATTTCGCGGAATCCTCGCTGTTCATTATTGGTCTGACAGCGTCCGGAAGCAATATCCACGATACGGGCTAACAGATCCAGAGAAACCTGCTCCATGGACTGTCCTTCCAGCAGTTGACCGGCATTGTAGTCGATCCAGTGCTTTTTGCGATTCGCCAGTTCGGACTGGGTGGCAATCTTGACTGTGGGTACCGGACCACCAAATGGAGTTCCTCGTCCAGTTGTAAACAACACGATATGCGCACCGGCAGCCGAGAGTGCGGTCACGGATACCAGGTCATTCCCTGGCGCTTCTACAATATTCAGTCCAGGCTGATGTACTCGCTGTCCATAACGCAGTACATCCACGACCTGGGAGTGTCCGCCTTTTTGAGTACAGCCCAGTGATTTTTCTTCCAGGGTAGTAATCCCTCCGGCTTTATTGCCGGGTGATGGATTCTCGTAAATATTCTGACCATGATTGACGAAATATTGCTTGAATCCATTAATCAATTCTACCAGTTGACCAAATACCTCGGGACTCGCCGAACGATTCATCAGAATAGTCTCGGCACCGAACATTTCGGGTACTTCAGTCAGAATGGCTGTACCACCTGCCGAGACGATCCAGTCCGCAATCTCACCAACGAGTGGATTGGCTGTAATACCTGATAGACCATCAGAACCACCGCATTTAAGTCCGATTTTGAGTCTGGATAATGGCAGAGGTTGACGCTGTTCCTGTTCAGCCAGTGCTACCAGCTCTTCCAGATGCTGCATACCTGCTTCCAGCTCATCCTCTTCTTCCTGGGCTTTAAGATAACGGATTTTGTAAGCATATTCTTCCGGTATACCGGCGGAGAACTGCTCAATCTGATTATTCTCACAACCCAGACCAACCACCAACACACCAGCCGCATTGGGATGCAGTACGAGCGAGCTCAGCAGCTGACGTGTATATTCCAGATCGTCTCCAAGCTGGGAACATCCGAATGGATGTGGAAAATGATATACGCCATCTACACGTCCTGCCATCTCCGAATGAGCGGTACGAGCGAGCAATTCACAGGTCTTGTTGATACAGCCTACGGTATTGACAATCCATATTTCATTGCGAATCCCTACTTCTCCATTAGGTCGTACATAACCATCAAAGGTCTGCAAATGTGCCGGAATAACCCGCGGCTGCCAGTTCAGTTCCGGCTGATATTCATAATCTAGGGTGCCCGATAAGCCAGTATGCAGATTATGACTGTGAATCCATTCGCCAGGTGTAATCGGTACAGTGGCTTTGCCGATAGAAAAGCCATATTTGATTACATCCTGTCCAGGTTGAATCGGATGGACAGCAACTTTATGTCCACGAGGAATATCATTTATGATGGTCAATATATCTCCATTATCGAGTACCAGTGTATCTCCTGGTGCCATATCATGCAGGGCAATGACTACATCGTCCTGCTGCTGAATGGCAATATGATCTCTCATCATTGTATTCATGCCTGATCAGCCTCCATCTGTATCATTTGGGATGCTACTGCTTCTGCCAATTCTTCTATCGTGGTCAGATCTTCCGTCCAGATGCCGGTATCCGCCAGTATCGCCTGTACAACTCGGCGATACGATGACTCATTCTGCTGCAGCTCTGCCCAGTGTTTAGCCAGTCGTTCAAGCTGCTCGGCAGAATCACGAATGTCTATTCTGCTTCCGTTTGGTAGCTGAGTAGTAAAAGTAAGCGTACGATCCGGCTGTTCGATTGCTGTGACCTGATATAATCGCAGCAGTGCAGCCAGACCGTATACCAGCTGCTGGGGCAGTTGATTTTCTTTTTCTGTATACGCTTTCAATACAGGCAGCAGACGAGACTTGAATTTGCTAATACTATTCATGGCGATATCCTGCAGACGATGCTCCAAATAGGGGTTATTGAAGCGCTCGAATGTCTCGGCAGCATAACGCTTTAATTCTTCGGGCAGCATAGGCAGCGCCGGGATAATCTCCTGCTCCACGGTCTGTCGCACCCATTCACCGAGCTCGGCATCCTCCATTACTTCACGAACCGTTGTCTTGCCCTGTAATAGTCCCGCCGGCATCATCAGTGTATGTGCACCATTCAGAATATGCACTTTGCGTTGACGAAATGGCTTGAGATCAGGTACCCATTGTACATTAAGTCCGGCACGTACCAGCGGCAGACGACGATCCAACGATGGATCTCCCTGAATCGCCCAGAGGTGATACGGCTCTGCTGTCGTCAGAAATGAATCTTCATATCCCCAGCTGCCCGTCAATCTCGCGTATTCTTCATCCCCCGGCATACCGGTTACAATGCGATCTACCAGATTATTCAAAAACAGCTGTGACTGCTCTACCCAGCTGCAGAACTCTTCTCCGAAACCAAACTCACGTCCATAACGCAGTACGTACTCCTGCAGCAGATCTCCATTATTCTCGATCAGCTCACACGGCAGAATCATAAGACCACGCTTTGGATCGCCATTAAAATGTGTAAACCTTCGCTGCAGCAGCACGGTCAGCCGAGCCGGAAAATTCACAATCGGCTCTCCGGGAATATAATCCATCGGCGTATAGGTAAGTCCCGCTTCAGTTGTATTGGAAATGACTACATCCAGAGATTCCAGTTCACCCAGCTGCAAAAAGCGTTCCCACTCGCTATACGGATCTACATAATCCCTGAATACGGAGATCAGCTGCCGTTTTTCTACTTTTTGTCCATCCTGCAGACCTCGTACGACCAGAGTATACAATCCATCCTGCTGTGCTATCTTTTCCAGTTTGGCTGCACCTCTTGGTGTAGGCGGAGTCAGTACTACACTGCCATGGTATTTGCCGGAAGCAATACTTTCCTGAATCATCCAGTCAGCAAATCCGCGCAAAAAGTTGCCTTCGCCGATCTGTAGTACCTTGATAGGCAGCTGCTGAATCTGTACCTGTCTGCGGCGTTCATCTTCGCCGGCCAATCCCAGTCGTAACCCAGGCTGTAGTCTGCTGATTGTCATAATATTCCTCCATATCGATAAATGTTCACGTTAACATTTTATGATAAAAAGCGTTTCTTGAACATCATTGTATCATCATTTAGACTGGAATAGTGAATATTTGGAAGGAATTAGATTATTTTTTCAATAAAAATTTCTGTATTTGATATCTTGATTTTCAGCTACTGGCATGCCAGCAGCCTGAATTAATGCCGATAGGAGGTTGTCCAGTTATGAGCAAAATTTTCCTATTCTCTATTTTATGGTGGCTGCTGGGGAATCCTTTTTTGGCTCTGCTCGTGATTCTTTTTATTGTTTATCTGCTGGATCGCCGATTTGTCGGTATTTCGCCCAGCCTGGTACGTCCGCTGCGGCGCATGAGTCGTATTCGTCAACTCCGACGCCAGGTTGCCGGCAGTCCGAGTGATATGTCTTCCCGGTACGAGCTGGCTCGGCTTCTGATTGAACGCAAGCGTTATCGCGAAGCGCTCGAATGGCTGGAACAGATCGGTCATGCGTATGAAGATTCCGCCGAATATTGGGATGATCTGGGGACCTGTCAGCTGTACACCGGGCAGCAAGCCATTGGCGAACAGCATATTTTAAAGGCATTAACCATGAATTCCCGTGTTAAATATGGAGAACCGTATCTGCGTCTTGCTTCCGAATCTATTGGTACCGATCAGGAAAAAGCACTGCATTATCTGGAGCAGTTCCGCAGCATCCAGTCTTCTTCCTGCCGTGCCTATTATATGCTGGGAATGCTGGATCGCTCTCTGGGCCGCACCGAAGCCGCACGCAGTGCTTTTGACGAGGGGATAGCTGTCTATCGTTCTCTGCCCAAATACAAAAAACGCAGCGAGCGCGGATGGGCATTCCGTAGCTGGCTGCGTCGAATATTCTCAACTTGATGAATTCACTTGTGTACTACAATAACTCCGGGTTGGATCAGACATCATATCCAAAAATGCGGCGGCTGACTGCTTTGAGCAGAGGGCCGCTTTTTTTGTACCAGTTCAGTCCTTCATCCAGACGCTTCGCCTGCATGATCACGACATCTACCTGATCAACACCTTCGAAATAACGGCTCAAAAAATGCATAAACACATCAATACGACGCAGTAAAATAAGCAGCGGCAATCTAACCGATTCTGCTTCTGTCAATGTAATTACCGAAGCATACCCTTTGAGAAAAGCCGTACAGCGCAATTCATCCTGTTCTGTCCATTCCATGCTGCTCAGCATATCCGACAAGCATACTGCCGGCTCCATCGCTCGCAGATCACGGGTCACAAATTCAAAATCCAGAATAGCGGTAATCTCTCCCTCTTCCGATTGCAGCATATTCGAGGCATTGAGATCACCATGAATCAGCTGATGCGGCAGTGAAGCGAGCCGGGTAATACGTACGAGCTGTTCACCCAGACCTTCTCCGATTCGGTTCAATGTATCGGCGATCTCGGCGAAATCCTCAGGTGGATTGGCACAAAAAGCTTCCATTCGTCCCGGACTGCAGAGCGGATAGGATTGTCCCAGTCGATAATAGGGTGGATATACCGGGTGAAGATCAATCTGTACCTTCGCCAGAGCCGCCGACAGCTTGCCGGCTGCCTGCCCAAAACGATAGATCTGATCCTCGGTTGCGAGAACGGGATTGCTGCCGTCCACATAGTGAAATAAAGCCGCGAGTCTGCCGCTGCCCTGCTCGCCTGCCGGCACTTCACTGCTGGACATGCATATGGTCTTGCCTTCGGCATCTTTGACCGGCTGAGGAATCTCCAGTCCTGTCAACACTTCTGGAAGTACCGATAATACTTCATGTTCATAACGTACCTTATCCGGTTCGCGGTGTGTCTCATAACGACGCAATACATAACGCCGGGAAGCATGGTCAATAAACATGGTTGTATTGTTCATTCCACCCTTGCCTTCTACCATATGCCAATTCCCTGACGGGAAATAATGATCTGCCAGTTGTTCCATAGAATCTATATATTCGCGTTCCAATGATTCCCCTCCTTGTTGCCTTTTATCCTGTGCGGGTAAGGGAGAACGCCAATGACGGCTTTCGGCTGCCGGTTCCCATGCAGGCAACGCTAATGCAGCAGACTAATAATCATCCGTTCATGTAATCCTGCTGTACCCCTAATAATCTGTATTTGCAGTCCGACGGGTTGATCAGCAGATGATCCAACCTTATCGAGGTTGGACACCGCTGACTATACCGTATTCAGGAACTGCGATCATTCTATTATAAGCAGACTTGAGTCTTCAAGTCTGTTCTATTGTCTGGTTGAAGACTTCCGTTTACTTACCGAAAATGGGCTGCAGCTGTCATTTGATCCAGCAGACCCAGTCTGTTCTGTACTATTCGACAGCAGCATGTCTGCTTCCTGCCTTTACGGCAAATCCCATCCCGTCACTATTCGCCAAAGCTATATGATAACACGAACCGGGGCCAGTGAACACTATTTCGTCCGGAGACCGATTGGAGAGGAATATTTCATTCTCTGCCGCTACGCTATTTTCAAGTGCAGACAGCTTATTACAATTCAACCTACAGTTCTATTTTTTGCCACTAGGAGTCACTGCTATCAAGACTAGCACTTCTGTATATTATCGGTGAATTTTGCTGTACGGTTTATATTTTTGATTTCATTTTGCGCAACCCAAACAGCAGCCACCTGGAATTCCGGATTGGCTGCGCTTGTGAATAGCTATTTTATTCGACTATATCCTGATTCTGCAATAGTCGGATTCCACTCAGGAATCTACCGCTGGAATAAGTGAGCTGCGCTGAGCACATTTGTCTGCTGCGCTCTCGACAGCACGCATAATCCCCCCGTAGCCGGTACATCGGCATAGATTACCGCACAGTCCTTCTTTGATCTCCTGCTCTTCAGGCTGAGGGAGCCGGTCCAGCAGCGCTTTGGTCGAGATGATCATGCCTGGTGTACAGTATCCGCACTGGAATCCGCCTTCCTCTAGAAATGCTTCCTGAATCGGATGAAGAGCGTCTTCCGTCTCACCATGTAATCCTTCGATAGTCGTAATCTCGGTACCTTCGCATTGATAAGCCATCATTAGACAGGAATTCATCGGTTCTCCGTCAATCAATACCATACAGGCACCACATCTCCCAATCTCGCAGGAAATTTTGGTTCCGGTCAGATCCAGATCTTCCCGCAAAATATCCAGTAGCCGCCGGGAAGGGGGGATCTCGATCTCCCGGACTGTACCATTGATTACTGCCTGCCACTGTATGCTTGTCGTCTTCATCGCGGACTCACTCCTTCCTGCTGCCATACTCCTGCCCGCCGGATTAGCTGATCCCTGGATACCGGCAGATGTGTCACCCATGTGCCGGTTGCCTGACGAATTGCCGCCGTAATCGCTGGTGCCAGGGCTACCGAGCCGATTTCTCCAATGCCTCTGGGACCAAAAGGATCATTATCCGGCAACTCTTCGATCGCATCGACTTCCAGAGAGGTATGCATATCCTGAATGCCCGGAATCATATACGTATCCATATTGCGGGTTATATAATGTCCTTCTTCCATTACTGCATCCTCGGTCAACGTAAATCCAAGTGCCATCACACTGCCGCCTTCGATCTGTCCGATAAATCCCATAGGGTTGATGACCGGTCCCGCTGCTACCGTATGATACGTATCAAGCAATCTTACATGACCGCTCAGCGTATTAACTTCCACCTCCGCCGCTACAGCTGCATAGGTATACAGAAAATGTCCGCCAACCACCTCATCCGGAGTCGTCGGATACGAGAATTTGGTATCGAACACAAACTCGTTTCCCTGCGCTGCTGCAGCGATTTCCCTGTAGGATACTACACGCTTCTGTCTTATTTCTGCGTCATCTTCCCAAGTGATCTGCCAGATTCCTTGCTCACCCGTTGTCAGCTGATCAACGGGAATACCGGTTATATCATGCGCCTTTTGAAGAATCGCCTGCAGAAAAGGACTCTTTAGCCGCTGCAGTCCCATCCATGCCATTGTCGTCGAACGTGAAGCGGTACTTGAACCGCTATGAGGTACCCGGTCCGTATCGCCAATCACGATGCTGATATCTTCACCGGTACAATGAAACAGATCGATCAGCATAATCTCCAATGTCGTGATTAGTCCCTGGCCGAATTCCTCATAACTGAAAGCTGCTTCAATCTGCCCGGATGCATTCAGCGATAATCGTCCTCCAGCCGGATCATCGATCCCATAACCTAGTCCTGCTCCATGCATCGCCAGCGCTGCACCGATTCCCCGCTTGATCCAAGGAGGTGAAGAAGAAGCATCTGATAAGGAATCATGAACAGATAAAACAGATATCGCTTCCCTGCGCTGCCAGAGCGAGGATTGAGCCAGCGCCTGCATAACCTGCTCCAGTCCATTCGTTCTCCAGATCTCCTGTTGCAATGGACCGGGGTCATCCGGGTACCGGCGGTTGAGCATACGGAATTCCCAGGGATCCATACCTATCTGCTCTGCCAAACGATCCATCTGACCTTCCATGGCAAAAATTGCCTGATTCCCGCCAAAGCCCCGGAACTCTCCCGATACACCGTTATTCGTATAGACGGATACCCCTTCTATATCGATATGCTCCCAGCGATAAGGTCCCATACAATGCTCTGTAGCAAAATTCAGAACCGGTGCACCCAGCGTTGCATAGGCACCAGTATCTGCGACAATGCGTACCCGATGAGCTTGTAGCCGACCATACTCGTCCATCCCCGTCTCCATCTCGATCTTCATCGGATGTCGCTTAAGTCCTGCACGTACCGATTCCATGCGCGAATTATGCATTTTGACCGGGCGACCGCTTTTCAGAGCCAACAGCGATCCATAGGGCTGTACATTCAACTCGTCCTTACCGCCAAAAGAACCCCCGATCGGACTGGAAATAACCCGAATTCGCTCTTCCTCCCAATCCAGAATGCGGGCAATCTGCATCCGATCCTTGTAACCATGCTGGGTCGGAGCATACACTGTGAGGCGTCCATCCGGTTCAGGAATAAACAGTCCGCCCTCTGTCTCCATATAGGCATGCATCTGACGAGGCGTACTGTAGACTTCTTTGACAACATAAGCACAGTTCTGAAGAGCATGTCCTGCGTCTCCATGCTTGACCTGGGTGCGGTGAAGTATATTGCCCTGAGGATGCAGACGTGGCGCATTATCTTCCAAGGCCCGCAGCGGATCCGTAATAGTCTCCAGCACTTCGTATTCCACATGGATCAGGGATAAGGCATAGGCTGCAATTTCCGGAGTAATCGCTGCTACAGCTGCTATGGCATCGCCGATATAACGAACGGTATCTTCACATAAGGCTGGCTGATCCGGTACAGCAATTCCGAATCGATTCAATCCCGGTACATCCCGGTGAGTAATTACAGCTACTACTCCTTCATAATTTTCGGCTGCCGACGTATCCAGCGACAGGATATGCGCATGGGGATGACTGCTGCGCAAAACCCGTCCGTACAGCATGCCTTCCGCCGTCATATCTGTCAGATAACGAAGTTCGCCGGTTACTTTTTCCTTACCGTCCCGTCGTTTGCGCCAGCGTTCTCCACTACTTTCCCGATTCAGCAGCATATAGAGTCATCCTCTCTCCATCTCCTGGTATAATATCTCCCACAATCCTGCTGCGAGCAGATTTCCTGCTGTTTGCCGACGATAAGCTTCCGAAGCAAAAGGATCACTGTAGCTTGCCCATTCTTCTTCCACTTGCGCTGCCAGTGTCGCTGTCTGCTGCGGATCATAGACTTGGCCTTCCAGCAGATGTTCACATCTGCTCAGACGCATCGCCAGACCGGCACCTCCACCTGCTGCCATCTTTACATCGACCAGTGTCCCTTCCCGATTCATCAGCGCCCGAAAGGCTACTGTGACGAGTGAAGGAGTAAATGCTTCACGCCGTCCGACCTTGCGGTAAAAGCTGACTTCGCGCCATGAGGATGATTCGGAAAAGGAGTTACAAGCAAAAGTAGATTCCTCCTGATCATGATGCATCGATACGAAATCCGGTTCACCTTTATCCAGTACAATACCGAGTAGAATAGCATCCGGACTGCGTCTTCCCAATCGTACCTGCTCCAGCCAATCTATGAGCTCCTGTTCATAAGGAGCTAGATGATTTGCCTGATCCAGCCAGACCAGGCGGGCATCATGCACGAGCAGTGCAGGGATCATATCTCCTACAGCTGAAGAAATATTGCCGCCGATCGTCCCTTGATTGCGGATTGAAGGAGCAGCAATATGACAACAGGCTGTATAACAAGTGTTGCCATGAATTCGCATCAGTTGATTTTTTCCGCATTCGCGCAGTGAGGTTAATGCTCCGATTTGAATACGCTGCTTATGCTCTGTAATGCCTCTCAATCCAGGTATCGTATCCAGACGAATCATATGCTCAGGCATACTTAGTAGCCCATTTTCCCACTGGGTACGCAGCAGCGTACTGCCAGCTATATAGGCTGCATCAGCGCCATATTGACGTTTCAGGAAAACAGCTTCTTCTGCACTGGACGGCTCCCAGACCGTAGGAACCAACGGAGTAGACAAGGAAGAATTATGTTGGTACATATTCATAAAGTCACCTCCGCGTTCAGATTATAATTTCAGTTATATTAATAAATCCAGTATATAACGTCAATTAATCTAACCTTATTTTGTTTATAAACCAAAAAAAAGCTATCTTTTAGTGGAAATACATCAATTCTGATCCCAGTTTATACCTTTATGTAATATAAGTTAACATTTATTTTTGATGAAGTTATTATTTATATAAAGCGATTTTTGAAAACTATACATAATGTGATCATTTGCTAAACATCCTTTATATATTTTAAATGTATGAGCGATTTATACACTATATGCTGGTATATTCAGTCCCCGATATACCCAATTTACCGATACATTCAGCAGAGAACGAAAAAACACCCTGGCTTATTCGAGCTCCAAGGCGTGTGTGATATGAGCGCGTATACGCTCCAGATCATCAGGGGTATCTGCATCCCAGAAATAATGTTCGGCGTAAGATATAATCTGTCCTTGCAAATCAGGTTGACGGATTAGCTTCCTCGCTCCCTGATCGCCAGTTAATTGGTCCAATCTATCCCATATATGTCGTGCCAAAATAACCGGCGGCTGTACATTCCGACCATCCGAAGCCGCCATATAATCCAGTGCCAAATCGCTTTGCTGCCAGTTATCTATCAGATCCGCCAGCAGCGCCGCATCTATCAAAGGCTGATCGGCCAGCAGAATCATAACTCCTTCGGCAGAAGAAGACTTGATCTGTTCCATTCCGCAGCGAATAGAATAAGCCATACCATGCTCTGCATCAACACATTCTGTTTGCTTCCACGCCTTCATCTGACACCATTGCAGCACTTCCTGCCCCCAGGCTAATGAAGAATGAGGCGCATGAACAATCACGACAGGGGACAGTCTTTTTTCGGCATATACAGCTTGCAGTACATGTCCACCTATACTCGTTACAGAATCAAGTACAGCGGCTTTCCTTTTCCCATGACTATCCGGCCTCTTGTCTTCAATATCCGCATAAGAATATGGCTGCTGAGCCTGAAGCATTTCCATCTGACCAGAAGCTGCTGTTTGGTCTGACGCTGTATATCCTTTGGCTAAAGCAGCAAGCGGCAGGGAGAGCTTGTCTCTCCCCATTCTGCTGCTTTTACCGGCTGCCAGTACCAGTGCGGCGATAGACATGAGATAATTCCTCCTTTGCCGATAGTTTACGGTCCCTTTTGACAGCAATCAGTTCTGCAGCGATACTGATTGCAATCTCGTCCGGTCCATCTGCTCCAATCGATAACCCTACAGGCGAATGTACATAAGGATAATAAGGCAGCCCCTCGAATAATCTGCGGGTCCGTTCAGAAGAGCCCATAATGCCCAGGTAAGTGTAGGGACAATCCTGTATATGCTCAATCCATTCTCGTTCTCTGGGGAAATTATGACTCATCAGCAGAATATAATCGCCGGTCTGTGGAGATATCGCCGTATAGAGTTCTCCGGGAAATCCGGTTACACAGACGGCGCCCGGAAAACGTTCTGTTGTGCAGAGTGCTCCGCGCCAATCTCCTATAACTACGTGAAAGCCGGCTGCCTGGGCAAGTGAACTAACCAGCTGACTATCATCTCCAGCGCCAATCAGAACAAGACGAGGCTTGGCACGATAAGTACGGATAAACGTAAACTGATGATTTGCCTGCTGATGAAAATTTGCATGTACATATTCGGCAGCATAATCGTGAGCGAGGATCAGCGGCTGGGAATCGGCAGAGGGAGAAGGCATTTCCTCCATCGAACCGGTTAACTGAATCTCCGTCCCTGCTGCGCCAGGCGATGACAATATATAATCTACCTGTGGCCCGTTGGCGGAAAAAGAACGTGTCAGCCTGACCACTTGTCCCTGTTCAAGCCGCCGATCAAGTATGTCGAGAATATTCTCAAGCTCACCGCGTACCGGCTCCAGCAAGATCTGCAGCCAGCCGCCGCAGCCGATATTTTCTCCCCATGACAAATCATCTGCCGGACGCATATCATAATCTATAATCTGCACAGTGCTACTGTTCCATGCAGATACTACCCGTCCACACAAATCCTCTTCCAGACAGCCGGGACTGATCGTTCCATAATGACGTCCATCTTCTGTCAGGATCATGGAGACTCCCTCCTTGCGATAGGCATGACCTTCCACATGCACCACCGTAGCAAGAACCGTTCGAATATGCTGCTGGCGTTCACGACGGGCGATTGCACACAGATCCTTCATATCCATTGTCTCCGACTCTCCTTTTCTCCAAAAGAATCTGTACTGGAATACATCTTGATATTATACAGAAAATCAGCCGATACGGCTTAATAGGCGTTTGATGGAACGATCGGATTCACGCAGTACAATACTCCGATCGATCGTTTTTACCTGTCGATTCTCCAATACAATCTGTCCATCAATAATGACCAGCTCCACATTGCTTCGTGTAGACGAGTAGACAACCCGTGAATAGACATCCACATCATGCGATGGGAATGTATGATAATCTTCGAGGTCCAGCAGTATAAGGTCAGCTTTTTTGCCTACTTCCAGACTTCCGATTTCTTTGGACAGTCCCAGTACTTCCGCCCCGCCCATTGTAGCCATACGCAGAACAGTACGGGCATCCATAACTGTTGGTCCATGCGGTACTTTTTGTATGAGCGCAGTCATCCGCATTTCCTGGAACATGTCCAGATTGTTATTACATGGAGCACCATCCGCTCCGATCCCGACATGGATATGCCGGTTCATCAGATCCGGAATTTCCGCAATGCCGGAAGAAAGCTTCATGTTGGAACCCGGACAATGCGTCACTTTTACTCCACGCTTGTGCAGAATCTGCTTTTCCTCTTCACTCAGCCAGACACAGTGTGCCAGAATGAGACGCGGATTCGCCAGGCCGATATGATCCAGATAGACAATATTGCGCATGCCACGTTCCCGCTCGACCATTGCAATCTCCCCGCGGTTCTCCGAAGCGTGAGTATGGACTCGCACATGATACTGGGCGGATAGATCGCGCACTTCGGTCAGCAGCCTTTCGGTACACGAGACTACAAAACGCGGACAGAATGCATACTGGATGCGTCCACCACCAAATCCATTCCATTTTTCCAGCAGGTCTACACTTTTCTGCAAGGACTCTTCGGTCTTCTCCTGCAGCGGCTCGGGTACATCATCTCCATGATCCATCATAACTTTGCCGGAAATCACCCGCAGACCGCTCTGCGCCATCGCCTGAAAAGCCGAATCTGTATGATTGACTGTCTCCATATCGCAGATCGTCGTCGTCCCACTGGAAATAAGTTCGCCTATACCGAGAAGCGCCGAATAGAAAATGGATTCTTCGTCATGGGCAGCTTCTAGCGGCCAGATTCGTTTGCGAAGCCAGTCCATCAGTTCCATATCATCTGCACGTCCCCGGAAGATCGTCTGGCACAAATGAATATGCGTCTGGATAAATCCCGGGAGCAGCGTTTTCCCTCGCGCATCTATCTCACGGTCGGCATGATCATCGAGATGGGTATCCATTTTGACAATGATATTGTTCTCAATCAGCAAATCCCCTACGAATACCTCTTCTCTCTCATTCATCGTTACCATCTGTGCTTGTCTGATCAGTATGCTTCCCATTCCGCTTCCCCCTCTGGTATGTAGCTGCTGCAACGGTATTTACGAATAGAGTCTGCGGCAGTATGGTTATCTGCTTTATCATGTCTTTATGATTGAAGATAGATGTGATGTGATCCGTATACAGGTATTCTGTTATATTCCGATCGCCATACCATCACTGCGAGGATCGGCAGCACCACTGAATAGTCCCTGCTCGCTAATATGGATACCCTGCGCCTCGCCCATGAGTGCATCGTAATCGCCTACAGGCTCAACCGTATGTCCATAGGCTTCCAGCCGGGAATAGATATCCTCATACGAGCGATTCTCTATCTTGAGTGTATTGCTGAGCGTTCCCCATGTGCGCCCGTAGAGCCAGCGTGGCAGAGCAATAGCCTGCTGGATATTCAGCTTGTAATCAATCACGCCGGTCAGGATAGACAGCTGGGTCTGCGGTTGACCTTCCCCACCCTGTGTTCCCAGCAAAAGATACGGTTTGCCATTTTTGGTGACCATGCCGGGCATCAGCGTATGAAAGGTGCGTTTGCGAGGTTCCAGTACATTGGGCAAACGATTATCCAGTGAGAAAAAAGAACCCCGATTTTGCAAAATCACCCCATGTCCGCCTGGTACATAAGCGGAACCAAAATCAAAATACAAGCTCTGTATAAATGATACGGCATTGCCTTCGTCATCCACTACAGCTGCATAGGCTGTATCCTGCCCCATCGCTGCCGACAGATGATCTGCTGCCTGCGGCTGATACTGCATTTCATTCCATAGCTTGTGTGCATATGATTTGGACAGCAATCGATCCAGCGGAATATCCCGGAATCCCGGATCGGTCAGATAACGATCCCGATCACGAAACGCTTTTTTGATCGTCTCGGTCATCAAATGATAGAATTCTGGTGAAAAACGGGCGACTGTCGACAAATCTGTCTGCTCCAGCATATTGAGCATCATCAACAGTGAAAATCCCTGCGTATTCGGTGGCAGCTGGTATACATGGTGATCCCGATAAGTCGTGGAAATAGGATCTACCCACTCCCCCTGATGTGCTACAAAGTCTTCTGCAGTCAGCAAGCTGCCATCACACTCTGCAGCTTGTCCGATCTGCTGTCCTAATAGACCGGCGTACATATAGACGCCACCCTGCTCAGCAATCCCTTGCAGCGCGTCGGCCAGCTCTGGCTGAACGACCAGATCTCCTTCCTCCAGTGGCTGACCTGCTTTGAGAAAAGTTCGGTGTAGATATGGATCTGCTTGCAGCCACTCCAGATCACGTACAGTCCAGCGAGCAAGGCTCGGTGAAGCCGGGAATCCTTCCGTAGCATAACGGATAGCAGGCGCCATCACTACTGCCCAGGGCAGACGTCCATATCTGCGCCAGACTGCCTCCCAGGCATCCACCATACCGGGTACAGTTACAGCCGCTAGTGGACCCCGCTGCGGAATCGATGTGTATCCCTTATCCAGATACCACTCCGGCATAGCACCCGCTGCCGAACGTCCACTGCCATTATAGGCAGTAATCTCTCCCGTCTTGCCGTCATGAATCAGGAAAAAGGCATCCCCACCGGGACCGGTCATATGCGGATAGACTACACCCAAGACCGCGCTGACTGCGACAGCTGCATCGATAGCATTGCCGCCGGATTGCAGGATATAGGCGCCGGTCTGACTGGCCAGATAATGGGGCGCAGCGACCATTCCTTTGCGTGAGCGCGGCATCAGATTCATCAGCACGTCACTTCCTCCTTGCGTGCATAGACATCGAGTGCTGCCTGTACACCCTCGCCTGCTGGAAGCTTGAATCCATGCCGCAGCAGTGTCGCTTCCAGCGCTCCGAGTACATGCAGTACATTTTTGCGACTGCTGCTGTAGCCCATACTGCCAATACGCCAGATTCGTCCTTTTAGCGGACCGAATGAGCTGGCAATTTCGATACCAAAATCCTCCAACAGCATCGAGCGTACACTCTCACCATCAATGCCGGGCGGAATCTCAATACAGGTGACGACAGGCAGACGGGCCTGATCATTACCAAATAACTGCAGCCCCATTCCGCGTACACCAGCTACAATAGCTGCTCCGTTCTCCGCATGACGGGCAAATCGAGCTTCCAGACCTTCTTCCAGCAGAATCCGCAGCCCTTCCCGCAGAGCATACAGCATGGAAGTGGCCTCGGTATGATGATTCAGCCGAGCCGGGCTCCAGTAATCCTGCAGCTGGGCCAGATCCAGATAGTTGCTGGCAATACGGCTATGCCCCGATATAGCAGCCGGCTGGAATTCAGAAGCTGAGCTCAGACCGCGTTCGATACTTTTGCGAGCCAATAGCTTGCGCTCTACCCGGTCATTATAGGTGAGTGGCGCCATACCTGCCGGTACCGACAGGCACTTCTGTGTACCACCCATAACAGCATCAACCTGCCATTCATCCGTATAGACGGGTACGCCACCAATCGTAGCAACTGCATCCACTACAAACAATACGTCCATTTCCTGGCAATAATGACCGATCTCTCGCAATGGCTGCATGCATCCTGTCGATGTCTCGCCATGCACCATGGCCACTAATCCAGGACGATACTGCCGAATCGCGTCCATAACCTGCTCGGGATCAAATACAGTTCCCCATTCTGCTTCAATCGTGATCACCTCTGCACCGCAGCGTTCGGCAATCTCGGTAAGCAGATGTCCAAATCGACCATAGATCGGTACGAGTACGCGATCACCCGGCTCGATCAGGCTGACCAGCACAGCTTCCAGACCAGAGCGGGAAGTTCCATCAACCGGATAGCACCATTGATTACCGGTAACGAATAGTTCACGCAGCATCTCCATCGTCTCATTCATCAGATCGGTAAAAGCCGGATCAAACTGTCCCAGAATAGGGTAGGACATTGCCCGCAGCACACGCGGATCAACTTCTACAGGACCAGGTGTCATAATCGTACGCGGTGGTGGTGCAAGATCTTTATAACGTTTCATGACGATCACCTCGATAAGCATATTGGTATAACCATTCTGTCAGTATACGGAAGCCCTGCATCAGATCTTCAGCAGCAGTATATTCCAGCGGATTGTGACTGATCCCTTGCCGACTGGGTACAAAGATCATCCCTGCTGGACGCTGACTGCCCAGAACCTGTGCATCATGTCCGGCACCGCTTGGCATAAGGCGGCAGCTAATCCCTGACATCTCGCCTATTCGCTGCAAATCATTGATAATCGCCGGATGCATTAATACCGGATCGATATTCAGATGTTCCTCCCAGGACATATCAAGCCCTTCCTGACCGGCAATCTTCCGAAGTTCCTGATGGACTCTGTCTGTATAGTCATTCAGCACTTGCCGGTCAATGTGACGAATATCCAGAGTGAATACCGTCTCTCCGGCGATCACATTGGATACCCCTGGTGAAGGTTGAAGCGATCCTACGGTGGCCACCAATGGATCACCCATTTCCAGTGCCGAACGACGGATATAACTAATCATCTCTGCAGCACCTGCCAGTGAATCGCGGCGCCATCCCATTGGCGTGGTACCTGCATGATTGCTCTCTCCATTTACGCTCACCCGTATACGTCGCTGACCGACGATACCGTTCACTACTCCAATCTGCTGCTGACTGCGCTCCAGTACAAATCCCTGTTCAATATGCAGTTCAATATATCGATCCCATCTGCGCAGACATGACCTGTACGGCGAATCCGGACCAAATCCGGCTTCTGACATAGCCTCTTCGAGAGTTATACCCTCTCGATCCTTCACTTCCGGAATCCGGTTCATACTGTAATTTCCGGCTATATTGCCTGAACCCCAGTAAGTCAAAGGAAAACGACTTCCTTCTTCTTCACAGAGCGAGATGACATCGATCGTTCGTGCCGGTGACCCATGCACCTGCTGTAGGTAGGCAAGCGCGAGTATACCAGCGACGACTCCATAAGCTCCATCATATTTCCCGCCGCAGATCACGGTATCGATATGGGATCCCGTAATTACCGGCAGTAGTTCTGGATTCGTACCCTTCAATCGGCCTGTGAGATTACCTGCCTGATCATAAAAGGCCTCCAAACCCTGTTCTTTCATATAAATACACAAAGCTTCCTGGGCAGCTATCCATTCTCTGGTGTATAACAGCCGGGTTACCCCTCCCTGCTCATCCGCTCCATACCGGGATAGCCATTCCAGCATATCAAGCATTCTGACACTATACTGTTCAAGTAGTGTTGCGGTCTGCTCAACCATGAACGATACCTCCCGGCTGCCGGACGATCAAACGGCCTGAACATTCTGGCATAAGGCCCTGTCTATCCTCATACACCGTATATCCCCTTACCAGTGTGCGTATAATGGTAGAAGAAAAGGGAAAGCCGATATAGGGGTTTTGCTTATGGCGGTCATATAATTTGGCAGGAGTAAGTTCATAGTGATCTGTCAGATTGACCAGTACCAGATCTGCATCCATTCCTTTGGCAATTCTGCCTTTGATATGACTTAGTCCCAACCGTTCAGCCGGACGGGCTGCCAGCATCTGCATCAGCTGTGTCAGCGGAATCCCCCGCTGATGGTAGCCCTGCTCCAGCATTAGCAGAAGTGTACTCTGTCCACCTGATATTCCACCCCAGACTGTGAAAAAGTCATCCGACTGCTTCATCTCTGGTGGGCATGGAGAGTGATCTGATGCGATTATATCGATCAGGCCCTCACGTACAGCCTCCCACAGCTGCTCTTGGTGCTGATGGCTTCGAAGAGGAGGAGCACATTTGACAAGACTGCCTTGATTGAGCATGGATTCTTCTGTCAGTACCAGATAATGAGGACATGTCTCTATCGTTACATCTATTCCGTCTCTTTTGGCTGCTGTAATCATATCGACGGCTTCACGGCTGCTGATATGTACAAAATGCAACGCGCAGCCGCTCTGGCGGGCATAGGATAGCGCCTTCTTCACCGCCAGCATCTCCGCTTCTACCGGGCGGGAATATGCGTAATCTATCGCACCGGTTCGGCCTTGTTGTATAGCTTCTGCCGCCAGCATGGAGACCAGCTGTTCATCTTCTGCGTGCAGCGCCAGTACCTGACCGAGCCGTGCGGTTTCTTTCATTCCTTCCAATAAGGCCTTATCATCTGCACGGGTGAAGATATCTTCTCCTTCTCCACCAGGCTCTGACATAAAAGCCTTGAATCCGGCTATACCGCCCGCTGCCAATTCTCCCAACTGATCGATATTCCCTGCGACCAAGCCACCCCAGAGTGCATAATCCACATAAGAATGTCCTTCGGCCGCCTGCTTTTTCATTGTCAGATATTCTGGCTTTACTGTCGGCGGTACCCCGTTCAGTGGCATATCTACATAAGTAGTAATACCGCCTGCCGCCATAGCTGCCGATCCGGTCTCGAACCCCTCCCAGGCACCAAGTCCCGGCTCATTGAAATGAACATGAATATCTACAGCACCTGGAAGTACATGCAGTCCGTCTGCGCTGATTACCGGCATGTCTTCTGATGCAGTATGAGGTGGCATCAGCGATTCTATTCTGCCTTCTTTGATAACAATATCCAGCTGCTGGACCCGATCCGGCAGCACGACAAGTCCTCCTCTGATAATGCAGTTCCAGGTATTTGACTGCATGAACCTTCCCCCTTTTGTGCGGATGCAGGACTGCTTTATATTGTAGATAGAACTTCCTTCATATAGGAGCTGTGCATTTATACAAATCATTCTGCTATTAACTACCTCTATAAGTGCTGTAACCACCAGGTGATAACAGCAGTGGAATATGATAGCTTCCCTGTTCGTCTGTAATTGTGAACCGAATCGGAATTTGGTCCCACAGCGATAATATCTTGTTCTCCTGTCTCTGCTCTGCTTGATCACGAAGATAATCACCTGCATAAAAGACCAATTGATAAATTCCCGCCTGCATAGCAGTCTCGGACAACAGCGGCTCATCCAATCGCCCATCCTCATTCGTTACTCCTGCAGCCAGTACTATCGAAGGGTCTTCAGCATACAGTTCTACTTTCATCTTTGCTGCCGGACCGCCTTTACCCAGATCCAGTACATGTGTAGTTACTTTGCCTTTCATACACTCACACCATGGCGACTTGCCCATTCTCTTAGCCGTAGTCCCACAATAATCTGCACCTGCTGCAAGGCAGTGGCAAACTCTTCATCCTCCGGTTGACCGAGCCGTGCTTCTAGCGCAGCCAGAATCTGATCAGCTGTTTTACCTTTCACCGCCAGGATAAAAGGAAACGAGTACGTTGCTATATATTCGCTGTTCCCACGCGATAGGCGTTCATACTGATCTGCTGACAGATTGGTCAGTCCGGCGCCCGCCTGCTCGGATTGTGAATGTTCACTCATTTGAATGCGGCTGCCCAGATCAGGGTGCTGTCTTAACAATTCCAGTTGCTTATCCCTACCGGAAGCCTCAACAACTTCGTTCATCCGATCCAGCATTTCCTGCAAGCCAGCAAATGGCTTGTGCTCCCACACCTGCTCGGCTACCCAGGCCGAGTGTTCATATAATCCGCCAAATTGCTGTATAAATTCTTCCTTTGTCCAGACATTCCATGGCTGCTCTACCGACTTCATAAGTATCAACCTCATTTTGTTTATTATATTCAGGAATATTATATATTTTTATCATTTTACGTAAGGTTATCGTACATATCAACTTATTTATTTTTTATTTGTCATATAACATAACACAATAGTTTGGTTTTGTGATCTGTGCCATATTATCTTCTATAGACATGTATAACAAAGACCCCTATCCAAGGATTTCTCCTTATGGATAGGGGCAGGAAAATGAGATAGATCTATGGCATCATTCATTACTGTCTATGCGCTCATATTATTGGGCTCAAGAAGATTTGTGCTTTAGGAATTTGCGGAAAGTAAATACCATCTTCAGTTTTAACAAATCATTTGTCTTTTTGAAGTCCATCTGCAGCATGCTACCGATTTTGTCCATACGGTAAGTGACTGTGTTCCGATGTACATATAGCTGCCTTGCAGCTTCGTTGATCAGACCGTCATTTTCTACAAAAGCTTCCAGTGTATTCATCAGTACCTGATTGGGATCACCATCCCGGATCATTAGCGGCTCCAATACCTTGTGGCAGTATGTCTCCATAATCTGCTCCGGCACATGCTGGAACACATAGGCAAACTCCACTGTATGGAATTGCAGTGCCATATGCCCCATGCTGAACCGCTTGGCCAGCTTGCGTGTCTCTGTCGCTTCCTGATAAGCTTCCCGGAAAGAATCCGGCTTGAGCTTGATATTGCTGATCCAAAAACGCGGACTGCCTCCACTGCTCGCCAGCCCCGCCATATCTTCGAACCGGTTCATGAGAAAGGCAGACAATTCCTCTCCATAATCTCTCTCTGACGGACAGGCGTAGATCGATAGAATTCCTTCTTCTACACGAAAATGCTGAGATGGAAATAATTGCATCAGCGGATTATACTGCAACTCCTGATGAATCTGTGCCAGTCGTTTTTCGGAGAAAAAGGCCTGTGGTTCCAGTGTTGTCAGCACGCACTGATACGGCCCCGGAAACAGATTCACTCCCAGCCGCTCGGCACCCTGAACAAGATCAGTCAGCGCAATGCGCCGACCAAGATATTCAGCTACCAGTGTACGCATTTTGTCCTGAATGCCTGGATTGATATGTTCCCGGTATGTAGTATCCATATGAAATGCCAGCACTTCCGCAGCCTGCTGAAACAATTCTTCTTCTTCTTTTAACTGAATGGCAGTATCGGTAAATACAAGCAGAAATCCATAATGCTCGTCCCGCTGCATAATCGGCACCCGGTAACAGCTGCCCTGATTCCATTTCACCCGGGTCAGTGCTACTTTCCATGGCCAGCCCTGCAGCAGTCCATCTTCTCTTCCTTCGCCACTGTTATACAGTACATGTCCGCGCGAGCCGATAATAGCGACCGGATATTTCAGAATATTTTCTAGCACAGCGAATACATTGACATTAGAATCCTGATGAAGCGCAAATTGCATCAGCTGCTTTTGCTTGGACAGCACCGACTGCAGCAGTTTGGTACTGCGCTCATGCTCTACCTGAAACAGTGCGTTCATCTGATCCGAAAAGGTAAATTCAAAAGGAAGCTCCAGTAGCGGAAATTGCAGCCGATCTGCTTCCTCGATAATCATCTGCGGGATCACGTCCCAAAAGCGCCCCAGTTTGACCCCCATACCTGCACATCCACGTTCATTGAGCTTGCGCATGAGCTTGATTGCTTCGTCCTGATTGTCTTTCATCAAAAAAGCGGTCGTGAACAGCATTTCTCCACTTTTTACCCAGTCGGCGATATCCGGTGCATCCATTACATTCACCGACTTCATCAGTCGCGACGTTCCGCCGGCACCCGCAACCAGTCGCGCTTCTGAGAGAGGGTACACCGCTAACGCTTCTTTAACAGTCAATTGCATACGAGTACCTCCCATTTAGTTGACATCATTTACTTATCCATAGATAAATCTCACTTTTCCTTTGTGAATAGCTGCTTAAACCATTCATTTTCCGGCTAATACATTTGAATATTGTCAAGTATTATAACATAGAAGTCAGCAAGCGTACTATATGGATAAATTATAAGTAAAGAGGTTTCTGCCTATAAGTGGAACTAGCCCTCTTTTTCATACAAAAAGCCTTTTGCATAAGACAGCTGCTCTCTAACAAGAACACAGACTATCATCGCAAAAGGCTTTTATTCATTATTTATAATATTTCTTTCACCTGTATTATTTCTTTGTAGCTCTCAAAATAAAACTCGGCTTATTGATCCTGTTTTTCATACATAGGTACATTTGTTAGCTACCTGAACGCTTAACCAAACTCAATTGTCTATCTTTTTGGTAGTACTTAGCAAAAGAGACGCTTTAATTACTCTTCTGTCTCTTCCTCTTCAGCATGGAAAATACAGACGAATTGCTCGGAAGCTCCTTTTGCTCCAAAAGCATTCTCTCCCGTACTCATTACGGAGAAACCGATATTCCGGTAAAATTCAGCACCTTCGGCATCCGCATCAGCCATCAGCATCGCTGGTTTTTCCATAGCCAGCAGCTTGAGTATAATACCGCGTCCATAGCCCAGTCCCCGTTCATCCGGAGCAATAGCCATATGACGTACTCGCAGGGCATCCGGCATTTCCTGATCCTGGGCACAGCCGATCACGCCAATCCACACGCCTTCTTCCAGGTATCCGTACAGCCGGAGCTCGGGTTCGGTACGATATTGTTCAATAACAGCGTTCAGTACATCCTCATCCGGAAAAACAGCATAGGATAACAGCTCACGCAGTTCGGGTTCATCCAGACGTTTATTAATTAATTCCAGCACAATAGTTCCTCCTGTTTGCTCATATCCACATCCTTACTATCTTACTCCTCCAACTTGACTTGCTGCAACACATCCGGCTTAGATTCTTCCGGTTCCCGGCAAACGGCATAGGTCACCCAGTTACCGCGGAGTTCAATATCCTTGTCGTCCTTGTTTTCCTCGATGGCCTGAGCTACTGCCTTGCGTGCAAGCACATTCCATCCTGCATAGCTCTCATCCAGAATCTCCAGCAGACGTTCCGTACTCAGATTAAGCTCAATATTGCCTTCTTCGACTTTATCCGTCTCCTGCTCGACCTGCTGCACCGAAGACGTCATGGAAATAAAGTGAATCCCGCCCATTCGTGTCCCTGCCTGCATATGCTCCAGTACCCGCCGGAATGACTCTTCCGAAGACAGATGCTCCAGACAGCCTGTTGCAATAATATAATCACAGCTGTCCTTCTCAATAGAATAATTCTCTACATCATGGGTAATGGCCTGAATCCGGTCTTCTACCTCATACTTGGCAGCATACTGCTTCAGCTGATCGATCGCATCTTCCAGCAGATCCACCCCGGTTACCTGCCCGCCCTGCGTAAGCTGCTGGGCTACCGGTATTGCATGCCTTCCTACTCCACAGGCCAGATCAAGCACATGAGGGGCAGGAGTATATTTAAGCAGACGCTCCAGCAGCTCCATAACGAGCGGGGTAGGCTGGGATATCCAGCTGCCAGATTCGAACAGCTCATTTTCCTTGTAAAATTGTTCATGGTATTTAGCTTCTGATTCTCTTGCTGTATCAAATGATGCACACATGATCTATCACTCCTGTTTTCCTCTAATTTGATCCTGCAGGTAAACGGGCAGCACAGTATATTCTCCTGCAATGAACACCCGTTCCATTTACTTAAGTACCATTACCCACAACGAAGGATTTTCCTACATAGTGATAGTCATATGGCCCGTTGTTGATGCTGAATCTATAGATATACCCGTCTATATAGAAGAAAAATATTCAGTTGCTATATTAATATTTCTCGATCCTGCTAATTTGCCTATACCAAAAAGAGTCTGTATGCATTATGCATAACAGACTCTACTTTATATGATCAGTATGGACATCTTAATTCACCAGCTGCTCCAGCTCTTGCTTTGCCTTTTCGTAGGCAGGGAACAAAGCCTCAACCATCTCTGGTATCTCCTGGATATCTTGCTGACGGGATCTTTTCTCAATTTCGGATAGCAGCTGAGACAGATGGTTAATACCAATACTGAGGCTGCCTGATTTCAGTTCATGCGCTGCATCTGCGAGTGCTTCGGCGTCACCTGCTGCAGCAAGCGTGCGCAACCGTTCCAGCTTCTTTGGCGTCTCGCTCTGATACATCTCAATCAATGTACGCAGTACTTCCGGATCTCCGGCTTCATTCAATTCTATAATTTCCTGAATCACACTCATATCCAGGATCTTCTCCGTAACCGTGACAGGCAGCCATTTATGCATAATACGGGTCAGGCTGTCCAGATTCACCGGTTTGGTTAGAATATCATCCATGCCTACATCCAGACAGCGCTGCCGATCTTCCTGGCTGGTGTTGGCTGTGAGAGCAATAATCGGAATGGCAACCCGCATCTCGGCTGCTTCCAATTCGCGTATTTTACGTGTCGCCTGAAATCCATCCATCACTGGCATCCGATTGTCCATTAGCACCATCAGATAATTATGACTGAGATAAATGGACACTGCTTCCTGTCCATTACTCGCTGTATGCACATTCGTAATTCCCATCTTCTTCAGCTGTAGCTGAATAACCTGGCTGTTAATCGGGTTATCTTCTACAATAAGAATCGGTTTTTCAATCTGTCCGATAGCCAGAGGTGGCATTGCAGATTCTTCCTGGCGGCCTGGCTGTTCGGTTCTTGTTGGTCTTGTTTGAACCAGCAGTTCGGCTTCTTTCGGACTTTTCTTAAGCGGAATATCAAACCAGAACGTAGAACCTTTGCCTTTATCGCTTTTCAAATCAATTGTTCCTTCCATTAACTCTACCAATGACTTACAAATGGAGAGTCCCAGCCCGGTTCCTTCCACATCCTGCTGCTCCGGCCGATCTGCCTGTGCATAGGGCTGGAATAGATTCTTTTGATGATCCGGTGCAATACCGATGCCTGTATCAGACACCTCAATGTGGAGGGCTTGTGAATTTGCACTATTTTCTTTCAATTGTATGCTAATTTCAATTTTGCCGTTTTTGGTAAATTTATTCGCATTGCTGAGCAGATTTAGCAGAATCTGACGAATTCTTCCGCCATCTCCGATCAGATCACTTTCGACCCGATAATCGATAAATGCAGAGATTGTATTCTCGTTCTCTCTTACCTTTGGTTCGATTAGACGAATAATATGATCGAGTAACAGACGCATATTAACCGTACTCTCCTGCAATTGCATTTTGCCAGCTTCCATTTTGGACAGATCCAGCATATTATTAATCATCCCCAGCAGAAGTTCGGCCGACTCCTGAATGAGCATAACCGAGCGCTTCTGTTCATCGGACAAATCCGAAGATAGCAGAATATCTGCCATACCGATCACACCGTTCATCGGTGTACGTATCTCATGCGTCATAATTGCCAGAAAGCGGGCTCGTGCATGATTGGCATGCACTGCTTCTTCTCGCGCTGCTGTTAGTTCGGCATTGCTTTTGGCCAATAGACGCTGCAGATTGACCAATTCACTGTTCATCGACGAGAATTCAGACAAAATCCGTTCTTCCTGGTGTTTGCTATTGATAATCTGGTGGGAAAGATCTTCAATCGTTTTGCGCAAAACCATGATTTCATGCTCTGCATTTGACATTGTATTCATCTTCCCTTCCCTTTATTCCGGCTGATCCGGTTATCCGAGTTCTGCCACAGGTACCAGAGTATCAGCCAATTGAATCGCTTTATTCGCATCCGGAGCATAACCATCTGCTCCCACCAGTTTCCAGAGACCCTGATCTATATTAAAAGGCAGCCCTCCAACAATAATCTTGATATACGCTGTCTTTTCGGAAGCCCGAATCTTCTCAATCAGCTCGTGAACGAGATGAACATGAAATGTCATCGTTACCGAAATGGCCACCATATCCGCTTTATAATCTGCTATGGATTGAATCAGACTGTGATCGGGAACATTGGCACCCAAATAATACGTATCCCAACCGTCCATTTCAAAAAAGTCGGTCAGCATCCGAATACCAATCTCATGCTGCTCTGTACCGACACAAGCGGACACCAGACGACGAGGTCTGCCGGAACCACTTGCTTGCAGCCAGTATGGATACAGCCTGGAGATGATACTCTGTGTAGCTGCTGTACAGTAATGTTCCTGTGCAACATTTATCCGGCTAATTTGCCATAACCGTCCGATTTCATATTGTGATTTTTGAAAAATATGAATATAAATATCTTTTATGGATATTCCCTGATCGAGCAGAGTAATAATAAGTGTGTACGCTTGTTTGCGGTCTGCTTGCAACAGATATTCCAGATACTCTCCCGCTTCTGCTCCGAGAGTGGAATTGACTACGATATAAGATTGTTGAAGTTCTGCTGTCTTCACATGGTCAATGCCCATATCCAGGTAATCCACTACCCGAGGCTTGTCATGATGTTCGAAATGCTCCAGCAGCACCTTTTTGATCGCAACCAGGTTAACGATCAGATCTTCCTCGGTCACCCGGTAACCGCTTAAAAGTAATTTGAGCCAAGAGATATAGTTTATGAACAATGCAGGGCTCTTCATAAGTACGCTTTCTGCTAAATAACTCAAGCTATACAATGAATCCTGTTTTGTTCGCTCTCTACCCTTGGCTCCAAAACGCTGGTACAGATCTGGCTGCTTCAGGTACTGCATGCGTGTCACCTGTTCTGCAAGCCGATCTGCTTCTATAATTAATTGTTGTCCTGCTGTTTCTTTTTCCTGTAAGGCCATCTGCGGACACCTCCTGACTTGTCAGTGAAGAGGACTACTCCGCACGTACCAGATAACGTCTGACAGAAGGCTTGATATCTGTTAATTCCTGATCCGGATAATTGCTTTCCAGTTCATGTATACGCTTGAAATCGGAACCCTGTACCCAGGCCATATAACTTTCTTTGGTATCCCAGGACATGTGAACGATCAATTCACCCGGTGTAGTCTCACTCTGAAGAAGTTGAAAAGATACAAATCCCGGCTGCCGATCCACTGACCTGCTGCGGTTACGGTAAACCTCCACCAGCTCTTCAGCTTTGTGTTCTGGCACCTGGACAATGGATTGCACAATATACACGAAATGATCTCCCCCCAAGCGAATTACGAGCTTATACCATATTAATAGGCTCGTCAAGTTAAATGCCTGCAACTGCGTTGGTCCCTATTTAGTAGTCATTAGTGAAATTTTCCCATAGATTGCGTAATTAAGCAAGTTCCGATACAACCAATTTAGCTACGTCTGCTAACTATCTGTCCTATATAAACAGTCCAAAACACCCTGTATACGGGGGATTTATAAGTGATTGCTAACTATAAACAAAAAAACACAGCAGCAAGCGCATACTGTGTTAAAATGTAATTCTTTTGTTTTCTTACTTATATAGTAGTTTGCCGGAACTTTCGAAGTTTCTTTGCATCCAAAAATACTAATTCGTAGAGTTCTCTTGCTCCTGATAACCATTCATCACTTCATACAAGCGTTCTGCTGCACGATCATCAAAGCACAGCTTCAGATTATTATCCGATTCCCTGGCAAGCACAGCAGAGTAAGCATACATGGTATGTTCATACTCTTGTACCGCTTTGTCCATATCTTTGTGACGAGTGATGGACAAAGCCAGTTCCATTGCATCCCGTAAAGCCATATTTACTCCTTCTCCTGCAAAAGGAGACATCAAATGCGCAGCATCACCAATCAATGTAACACCAGTGCGCGATTCCCACACCAGACCAACAGGTAGCATATAGATTCTTCGAGGCAGAATTTCTCCATCCGCAGAACGAATATACTGCTGAAGTTCTATACTCCAGTCTTTAAAATAAGCAAGCAGCTGCTGCTTCGCCTGTTGAGGCTGATCGAATGTTATACCTGAATGGTCCAACCACTCTTTTTCTACACGAAAACTGAGATATACCCGTATACGTCCATCCCCATTCAATTGGGCAATGATTCCACGATGATCTCCCAATGCAAATAATTTGCCCTGCCGATTAAAGGCTGCAATCTCCGGGTGTTGATGTACAGCATCGTTCAACCAGATTTCGATCATACTAATACCGCTGTACTTCGGCTGTGCATCTGTTAATAAAGAGCGGATATGGGAGAACGCCCCGTCTGCTCCTACGACCAGATCGGCATTTGCTTTCTTGCCATTTTCAAATTCCAATTCCCAGGTGCGGTCTTCCAGTGAGACCGTCTGAACCAGTCGATATCCCCATTGAATCGTATCTGGTGGTAGTGCATCCAGCAGCAGACGGCATAACGCTTCACGATCGATCTCCGGGCGGGTACCTGGATGATCGGGATCAGCGATTTCATCTAAATAGATATGTCCCTTTTTATCCAGTAGACGGAAGTCTTCACCTTCATAACGTGCCAATGCCTGAAATTGCTCATATAATCCAGCTTCCTGCAACGCTCGCTGACCAGAGTCATGATGGATATCAAGTGATCCACCCTGCTGACGGGCTGACAAAGATAATTCACGCTCATAAATAACCGAAGAAATCCCATGACGCTGAAGAATAAGAGACAGCATCATTCCACCAGGTCCTGCTCCAATAATTGCTACCCGCTTGTCAGACCAATAAGATGTACCCATTTGTTTACCTCTTTTCTGAATATAATAAAAGGGAGATCATAATAAACCTGTCTACATATTTTGATTGAGCTTGGTTAATATTTTACGCAGCATTACTGCTTCCTCTTCGCTTAGCGCCTGGGTAATACTCCGCTCAACTTCCAAAAACATTTCCATGAATTCTTCGTATAATTGCGCAACATGAGGCATTACATATAGCTGTTTTTGACGTTCATTATGCTCAGGTATAACTCTTCTGATATACCCTTTTTTCTCCAGTCCCTGCAGCATACTGGTAATGCTGGCTCCTCTACGATTGAATTGCTCTGCCAGATCCTTTTGAATTACACCTTTATCCTGATGTTCGTAGATATATCCCAGGATCTGACCTTGCTGTGCATTCAAGCCCAGCTCCATCAGTTTTAGATCTGCTGTATGTTTCAGTTTTGTACCAATCTCACGGAACAGATCGGTATACGGGGTCGTTCGAATTTCTTCTTTCATAATCCTATACTCCTTTCCAAATAGTTAGATTTCTAATTGTTTTATTATAATAACAGTTAGAACTCTAACTGTAAAGCCAATAAAAAAGCCCAACCGGTAGAAATTCTACCGATCAGACTATTTTGCCAGCGGCTGCAAAGCCCAATTTTTTTAAAAGCGGAATCACCTGTAACTTTTCCTCATGATCCAGTCCGGCCATTGCATGTTGAATCACTTGTTTGTGACCAGCAAAAATACTTTCAAAGAAATCCCTGCCTTGCTGGGTCAGTTCCGCAAAAATAACGCGGCGGTCTTCCTCACAGGCTCTGCGGCACAACATGTTTTTCTTTTCCAGTTTGTCTACCACATACGTAATATTTCCGCTGGAGATCAGTACTTTTTCCCCGATCTTTTGCAGTGGCTGGGATGTCTCGCTATGATACAGGAAATCCAGCACCCCAAATTCAGTAGGATTCAGTCCATAACTTTGAATATCACGGTGAATATGCGTCATAATCGACTGATACGTACGGGATAATACTATTAATAAATGAAGGGATTCTTTCTCATCCATCTCATTATTATTCGGATTATTAATGTTCATTTCGGCTTCCATCATACTTCCTCCTCTCTGCTGAAGACGGTCAGGCACAGTCGTACCCTCCCCATGAGTATATAAGAGCGCCTGCAAGAGTTCTTCTTTATTAATGAAATAAAGAGTATGAACCAACTGTACAGACGCTACCTATTTTAGCATATCACTTGCTTATTGCCTAAGTTTTATTCTATTAAAAATTAGAAGCCTTTTGCAGTCTCGGCAGCTTGTTCCAGACCTTCAGCAACGATCTGCTGGGAACGATCAGGGAACGCGTTATGACCTTCGATAATAAATTTCTCTACATCTGTAATGCCCCAGAATCCGAGCAGTGTTCTTACATATCTTACAGCCAGTTCGATGTCTGCTCCTGGACCTTCGGAGTATACGCCACCACTAGCATGCAGAAGCATTACTTTTTTGCCGCCAGCCAGTCCTACAGGACCTTCTGGAGTATATTTGAATGTTTTGCCAGCTTGGGACAGGTAGTCAAAGTACGTGTGCAGTACAGCAGGAACTGTGAAGTTCCACAGTGGGAAAGCAATAACAACTTTCTCAGCAGCAAGGAACTGGTTCATGTAACGGTTGATGCGATCTACAGCAGACTGCTCTTCGGAAGTCACTTCCATACCTTGGGAAGCTTTGAAGTTGGCACCCAGTACGAATGCATCGTAGTAAGGAGGGTTTTCTGCAAACAGATCCAGTTCTTCCACTTCATCCTGTGGATGAGCTGCTTTGTAGCTGTTCAGGAATGCTTCATACAGTTGAACGCTGACTGCCTGATCGGCAGGACGGTTATTTGCTTTGACGAATAATACTTTGGACATATTGATATCTCTCCTTCAATTTCACGGGAAATTATTAATTAGTAAATCTTAATTTAAAGATAGTATAAAAAATACGTTTTGTCAACAATAAATTTCTACTTTAAGATATTTTCTATTCCTCTATTATTGAGATGTTGAGAGGGATAGCTATGCATGTTGAGAGAAGTATCAATCTATATAGAAGAAACTATTGATATATTCCGAACCTAACCCAACAAAAAACACCTTGCGATCAGCTGTTACCACGCAGCAGACTATAAGGTGTTTTTTGATTTTAAAATATTGTTGGTGCCATTACGTTACTTTTCATTACAAAAAATGTATAAATATCCGATATACAATGTGTATATCCGGTACTTTACTTATTTGCCTGCACGCAAAATTTCAATCGTTCCACTATTGTAGGCAATTACTGCCGTACTGGCCATGTTGATAAACAGCCCATTATCGACAACGCCGGGAATATCGTTCAATTGTCGATGCATACGCGCCGGATTCAGAATTTCTTTGAAATGACAGTCTATTGTATAGTTGCCGTTGTCCGTGATAAACACTTCACCGGATTCTGTTTTGCGTAGTACCGGTGTGCAGCCCAGACTTGCCAGCTTTTCGATGGTCCACTCATGGGCAAAAGTAACGACCTCTACCGGCAGCGGGAAAGCACCCAGACGTTTGACCACTTTGTTATCTCCGGCTACGATCATAACCTGGCGACTGCGGGCTGCAACAATCTTCTCGCGCAACAGTGCTCCACCGCCACCTTTGATCAGATTCAGATCCGGATCTATTTCGTCGGCACCGTCAATCGTCAGATCTATCTGTCCTACTTCAGCGAAAGGAATAATAGGGATAGACATCTCTTTTGCCAATTTTTCTGATTCGACCGATGTGGCAACCGCTTTGATATGTAAGCCCTGCTGTACACGTTCTCCAAGTTTGCGAATAGCGTACACTGCAGTTGAACCGGTACCCAGTCCAACCATCATACCGTCTTCTACCCAATCGACTGCTTTCTCTGCAGCCAGCTGCTTGATATTCATGTTAACGTTTCACTCCATCACTCAAATTTGTATAATCGTCCATTTTCGTAGTCATCCTGCATTTATCTGCAAATGTAGTCAGCTCATCCATGGATTTCATGGATCATTTGAACTATACTAGGGACTGGTGAATATACACAGTCCAATCCTGCCGATTCACAACTCAAAGGAGCCACTCATATGCGAACCGAAGATCAGATTAAATCCAAGCTAGGCGAATTGAACACGCAAAAAAGAAATCTGCAAGCCCGACTCTCCACACTCACGCCGGAAGCTGCGGCGTACACTTCCCTGAATGAACAACTGGCAAGAATTGATGATATGACCACGATGCTGGAATGGGTACTTGACCCGCCTCAGGGCAAATACCATACCTGATTTGCTCTATGGTACATTTTAGCCCAAGTAAATCAGAATTACAAAATCAATTTGATGCTGATTCATACTCTTCTGATAACTTTTTATATTTTTGTTTCATTCCCAAAAAATAGTTTATATAGATATAGTCTATTTAACCCATGCTTTAAGAACTATTTATGATTAAAAAATAAAATTTCTATGTGCTATAACATATTCCACAACAATTTCCGACATATTATTTTGTGCACATCACCCACATGCCAGTTCATTTTTGCAAATGAAGGTGCTATTGTAAAATATTACTTGGCAATTAATGGTTCCAAATACCTAAATAACTTAATTGGTATTGAATCTATCTCGTTGCACACCATGTTTACGGAGTCTTTGTCCATAAGGCCTTGTTATATTGATTTTATTACCACAAACAGGAGTGAGAGAATTGAAGAAGATAAGCAGTATGTCTTTTTTTACGAAAAACCTATTAATCTCGGCGATCAACATTTTACTTATTGGTGTTATTTTGCTGGTCAGCAGTTACTTCACTCAGAAGACTATTCTGATTGATCAGCTTCATGGACAGATTCAAGCCGTAACCGACACCTTTGCCCAAGGAATTACAGCCCAGCAAGTGCAACAAGCCATGACTGAAAAAAGCTATGAAGGTGCTACCCAAAGTGAACTTCGCGCTTATCTGGACAATGTTAACAAATACAACCCTAATATTGCTCAAGCCTATGTATTCGGTACAGAGCTGACTAATGGTAATCAAACTTCTCTCGTGGCGGTTCCAACTAAGCTAATGGAAGCTCTTAAAGAAGGTAAAATGAACATCGGCGACATGTATGAACAGCCCCAAACGATCGTAAATGGTGTAAAAGAAATGCTGTCCACCGGCCAGACTACTTTTACAAGCTTCTATTCCGATGATTTTGGACTCTGGACTACTATTCTGTATCCAATCAAAAATGCTAACGGTGAAATCTTCGCCTACTTCGGTGTAGATGCAGATGCAAGTGCAGTACCGGACGGTCTTCATCAGTTGCTGGTACGCGGAATTACAATCATGGTTATTTTCCTGATCCTGATCTTCCTAATTCAATTCTTCATCGTTCGCAAAACGCTTGCACCGATCCGTGAATTGATTCGTGGTATTGAAGAAGTGAGCAAAGGAAATCTCGATATTCATATCAAGACAGGTACCGATGATCTGGGTATTATCAATCATAAATTCAACGAAATGGTAGCCAAAATGAACGGTGTTATCGTTAACGTTCAATCCGCTTCCAAACAAGTTACCGAATCTGCCAAGATGCTGATGGACAGCGCTTCTGACCATAGCAGCCGTTCTCTGACCCTGATCTCTAATATCCAGGAAATTGCAGATGGCATGAAATATCAGGAATCCGCTACTGAAGATACAGCCAAATCGATGACTGAAGTATCTACTGTTATTCATACTATTGCACGTAATTCTTCCAATGTATCAGATGAAGCTTATGCGATGGAACAGAAGTCTTCCCAAGGTAATGAAGTAGTAGCTGAAGTAACCAACCAGATGACCCTGATCTCCGAATCTGTACATGAGACTGCCAAAGCAGTCGAGCTGCTGGAAAGCCGCTCTCAGGAAATCGGCAATATTCTCGGCATCATTACCGGAATTTCCGGACAGACCAACCTGCTTGCCCTGAATGCATCGATTGAAGCTGCACGTGTTGGTGAACATGGTAAAGGATTTGCCGTTGTTGCCGGTGAAGTTCGCAAACTGGCAGAACAATCTTCCGAGTCCGCCAACCAGATCAGCTCTCTGATCGCCGAAATCCAGACCGAGATCCAAAACGCTGTAACCTCCATGAAAAAAGGAACTCTGGAAGTAGAACATGGTATGTCGATTGCTAACCAAACTGGCAAACTATTTGCCGATATCCATGATGCAACCAAAAAAGTAACGGAACAAATTCAGGACATTTCCAGTGCGACCCAGGAGATTTCTGCAGGTACCGAAGAAATGACTGCAACTACAGAAAACCTGAAATCGACAGCAGCTGCAGCCGCCGCTAACAGTGCCAAAGTATCGGAGCATGTGGAAAGTCAAAAAGCTACAGTCGTATCTACCTCTGAGGCAGCCAACCAGTTGTCTACAATGGCAGAACAGCTGCAAGAACTGATTTCACACTTCCATGTACGCAAAATCGATTAATTATTGTTGATCCTGTCATAGCCTGAAAAGAATGCCCTCCATGATTTTGATGGAAGGCATTTCTTTTCACGGTTCATTGGCTATATAACCTATATACATCTAATCCCTATCCATGCTTCATTCATATTGCCGTACTACAATAACTGTGCTTATCACAGCACAGATTAGTCAAACCAAGGAGAGATTACCATGTCCCAACCGGAAATTGTGAATCTACTAACTACTTCGACCCAACTTCCAGCCTTACAGATTCCGCTGGACAACTCCAGACAATGGCAAAAAGATACATTTGCTATCCATCGCTTTGATCTGGGCCAGTCTATTGCTAAATATATCCACCAGTTGAAAAATCCGCTGGAAAAAGAAGCTGTTTTGCTAACTGGCTATCTTGGCTGGATTCACCGGATGTCTGCCGAGCAAGAAACTTCTGCTTTATTCGCTTCTGCGAGCGGTACACTCCCTGTAACCTTATCTTTTGAAGCATCACCACGTTTTGAACACATGGTCAAGCAAGTATATGATCAGCTAGTTGGGGAGAAATCGCCTGCTCCGGTACAGAGTGAGACTGTATTCAGTTTTGGGCTGACCATTCCGGCTCAACCGGGACAGCTTATTAACTGGGCGATTGAAGAACGTCCTTCTTCTCTAACGGTTGTTATTGAATATAATGATTCACTGTTCAAACCTTCGACCATCGCCCGTTTCTCTGCCTATTATGTACGTCTGCTTGAAGGGTTGATTGCCCAAATGACGCTGCCTGTAGGTGCTGTCGATATACTCAGTGCCGAAGACAAAGTGCTGTATGCTGCATTAAATAACACGGTTGCACCTTATAATGAATCCCAGACATATCATGGCTCCTTTGAACAGGCAGCTCATCAATATCCTGATCATTCGGCTGTGAGCTTCAGAGATGTCACTTATACCTATCGCCAGTTAAATGAACAGGCCAATCAGGTAGCACATCTTTTGCTTAATCAAGGACTTCAAAAAGGGGAATTTGTAACCATGTTCCTCGATCGCAGCATCTACAGTGTAATCAGTCTGCTGGGAATTATGAAAGCAGGCGGAGTATATGTTCCGGTAGATCCATCCCATCCTGATGATCGTAACCATTATATTATACAGGATACCCGATCTGCATTTGTGGTAACCCAGCATGCCCATTACAACAAAGTCCATGAACTTACGGCTGGTATTGCCGCTATGCGCGGAATTATCAGCGTTGAATATGTGAATTCTTCAACTACTTCCGAGTCACTTAATAATCCTGATATCGATGTACAGCCTGATGATCTGGCTTATGTAATCTATACTTCCGGCTCGACAGGCAAACCAAAAGGTACACTGATTGCCCATCGTGGCGTAGTCAACCTGGGACAGATTCTCAAAGAACAATTTGCTATTACACCAGAGGATATCATGGCGCAGTTTGCCAGCTACAGCTTTGATGGCTCGGTCTGGGATACGATTGCTCCACTGTTCCACGGCGCGCATATGTATATGCTGGATGCGGATGAGCGAGTATCGATCGAAGAATTTGCTATTGCTGTGAATCGTACACAATCAACGATTATTACAGCTCTGCCGACTGTATTTTTTAATCAGTTATCCGCTTATCTCTCGGAGGAGGGATATCGCAATCTGGCCAGCCTTCGCTTGGTTGCTGTAGCCGGAGAAGCATTGTATGGTGAGCGCGTACGTGCTTTCCAACAGAATTTTGGAGCTCCGGTTCAGGTAGTAAATGCTTATGGACCTACCGAATGTACTGTATGTGCGACCATGCATAAAGTCAGTGAGCTTCTTCCTGAAGATGTAGTTAATGTACCGATCGGTCGTCCTATTCACAATTACCAGATCTATATCATGAATGAACACCAACAACTTGCTCCTGTAGGTGTGCCTGGTGAAATGTACATTTCCACAATCGGCATTGCCAGAGGTTATCTGAATCAACCGGAAAAGACTGCTGCTGCTTTCCTGCCTCATCCAGAGCAGGCGAATGAACTTCTTTACCGCTCCGGTGATCTGGCGAAGCTGCTGTCGGACGGTACAATCGAATATGTAGGCCGCAGCGATTCACAGATCAAAATCCGGGGACACCGGATTGAAATCGGAGAAATTGAAGATAATCTGAATAAATATGACAGTATTCAAGATGCAGTTGTCGTTGCCAAAAAAGACAGTTCCAACCAGAATATGCTGGTCGCTTACTTTACAACCCAGGATGGCAGCCTCCTGTCGCCGGCAGTGATCAAGCAATTCCTGTCTGACCGTCTACCGTCCTACTTTGTACCACGGTTTATCTGTCAGCTGGATGTAATGCCTATTTCTCCAACTGGCAAAGCGGAACGCAAAAAGCTGATTGCCTATCCGAATACCGAAGTGCAAGAGCAGCCTGCCGGCTACGTAGCGCCGCAAAATGAAACTCAGCAGCGAATTGCCGATGCCTGGGCACAAGTACTGAATAAGCAGGAGATTGGCATTCATGATGATTTCTTCTCGATCGGCGGAGACTCCCTGCATGTTATTCATGTGCTTGTTCTGTTGAAGCCCCATTATCCGAGTCTCAAAATTGCCGATTTCTTCGAACACAAAACGATTGCCGGTCTGGCAGTCTGTGCTGCAGAAGAACAAGTAACCGAAGAATCTGTACATGCAGAAACGCTGCCAATCCGGGAATTGACCGATCTGGTAGAGTATCCGGAGACTGTCAAAGGTACTGACCTTCCAGCGCTTCGTACCGCTTCCCATGTGCTCATTACCGGTGCAACCGGCTATCTGGGCTCTTATCTGCTGCATGAACTACTTCAGCAAAGCGAAGCACATGTATATGCCCTGGTACGCAAATCCGGTAACGCCAGCAGCATGGATCGCCTCAAATCGACTATGGAACTGTATTTCGGACGCAGTATTTTGAATGGATTCGAAGAACGGGTAACTGTAGTAGAAGGCGATCTTGAAGCAGAACGTCTTGGCCTTAGTGATGATGATTACCTGATGCTGACCAAGAACACGGATGCGATTATTCATAGTGCAGCCGATGTACGACATTTTGGTGATGCTGAACAATTCAAAAAATCCAATATCTTGTCGACAGCTGAGCTGCTGGAGATTGCCAGCAAACGTCCGGGTGTACGTTTCCATCATATTTCGACCATGGGAATTCCGGAAGATCTGTCGCTGGAAGGCAAATGGGATCAGGTTATTGAGCAGGGTTATCTTTTGAAAGATCTGCAAGCGACCAATCTGTATACCAATAGCAAGCTGGAAGCCGAGAAACTGGTTATTGAGGCTGGCGAACGCGGCATCCCCGTAAATATTTACCGCGCGGGCAATCTGTCCAGTCATTCGATCAGCGGCAGCTTCCAACGTAATATTGACAGCAATGCTATGTACCGGATGATCAAAGCCATGCTGCTGCTCGGCAAAACACCAGCCGTTAATCAATGGATGGACTTTACTCCGATTGATTATGCAGGCAAATCGATTATTCATCTGGCACTCCAGGATGATACAGCTGGTCGCATATTCCACATCTGTAATCCACAGCAGCTTCCATATGCTGAACTGATTGCACTGATCAATGAAGCAGGCTATATTGTAGACACTGTACGTCAGGAAGAATATGAAGCTTGGCTGCTGGATCCGACTACCATCAAACCTGCCGAAGCCATGCAGCTCGCCATGGCTCAGCTTGAAGGTGACGGTGCCAAAGATTCTCCTTATCGCCTTGCCAATCCGGCAACGGCTGCTATTCTTGAACAAGCAGGCATCTACTGTGCAGCGCCCGATCGTCAATTTATTGCTGCCATGCTAAGCTATGCAGCCAACATCGGCTACTTCCCTGCTCCGGTTATGCTGGAGAACAAGACTGTTCAAATGAATGAAGTTGTATAAACATTTTCTTTTGTTTAATATAAATAAGTACAAAAACCCTGACTGTTTGATTGTCAGGGTTTTTGTATAATATATTTTGAAATATCGATAAATCCTCTTTTTGTGTACATTTTCTATAATAATCTACCGATAAATTACATAATACGACAAAATAATACATTTCGAATAATAACTTGTAAATAATGTCGAAAAATGTTACTATTAAGTTAATCACTTAGCTAAAAATCGGTTATTATAATAAAAGCAAAGACTTTATACCTAATTTTATTGAGGAGATAGACTCATATGAAACTGGAACCTGCAATTCATAAATGGAAAAAGACAACGATTACTATTGCAGCAACGTTGCCATTATTTGCTGCTCTGCTGCCTTCCCTTTTATCCCATTCGACAATTGATTCTTATAATGCACCAACCCAGCGCTACCTGGTTGCCTACTCTGGAGAAGCCGGCAAGCAGGCAATTAGCCAGCTTGCCGACACCGATGTAACTATGCTGGATCAATTGCAAATGGCTGCTGTCGATCTGACTGCTTCACAAAAAGATCAACTGATTCATCAAAATGGAATTACCAGCATCCAACCGAATGAAGTATATGCTTCAGCCGCCCAGGCTTTTGCTCCAACAGTCAAAGCTATAACGGTCAAACCCAATGAACAAGCTTCCTGGGGGTACGGCATGATCGATGCACAGATACCTCTCCAGGCAGGTTATACCGGTAAAGGTATTAAAGTAGCCATTCTTGATACAGGCATCTCGGCTCATCCGGAACTGAAAATTGCAGGTGGTGCCTCCGTTGTAAATTATACATCTTCCTACGCCGATGATAACGGTCATGGTACATTCATCGCCGGCGTTATCGGTGCACAGGATAACGGCAGCGGTTTGATCGGTGAAGCTCCAGATGCACAGATCTACGGCGTCAAGATTCTGGATAGCAAAGGCAACGGTTCTACCGAAGATCTCGCCAAAGGGATCAACTGGGCTATCCAGAATCATATGGATATCGTAAATATGTCGATTGCCTTCCCTCAAAACTCTCCAGCTGTAGAACAGATGATTGCTACTGCAGACGCCAAAGGCATTCTACTGATTGCTGCTGCTGGCAACAAAGGCACAGCGGATGCCACTACAGATACGATCGAATATCCTGCCAAAAATGCCGATCAGGTTATTGCAGTCACTGCGGTGGATGATACACTGCAGCGTGCCACATTCTCTGCCAGCGGTCCTGAAGCAGATGTAGCTGCTCCCGGAGTAAGCATTGTAAGCACAGCCAGCAACGGCAAATATGAGCTTCGTAATGGTACCTCTGTAGCCGCTCCCTTTGTAACAGGAATGGCTGCTGTACTCAAACAGGCTCATCCGGAACTGACCAATGCCCAGCTGCGTGAAGCAATCGAGAAAAGCAGTATCGATCTTGGTCAACCTGGCAAAGATAATCTATACGGATATGGAATGATTAGCTTTAACCATCTGTTTGACCAAACGATCCTCCCTGCTTCCAAGTAAACAGAATTCTCTTATCTGAAATCTATCGGCAGAAATACAGCACACCTTCCCACAGCTTTGGGAATCGGATCGATGCTCAGGATGAGTACCAGTTTCCATAATAGCTTCACATTATATCCAAAAGAGCTGCCTTCCCAAGTGGAAAGCAGCTCTTTTGGATTGACTATCATGATGAACCATCCTCGAGGTAAGGGCAGTTGCATTTTCATTTCTTCAACTTCTATCCAAATTCCGACTGGATCTGAAGCTGTGTCAGATTTCTCCGACAGAGACATTCCTGCCCATCCACTGCAATTCGTTATCCATAATCACATAATCCGTCCAATTCAGGTCTTCACGTACCCAATCGTGATATTCCAGCACCTGTCTATACAACAGCTCCAGCGAGCCTCTGGACGGCTCTGTCATCAGCTCACTTATAGTCTTCAGCAGTCCGTCCGGCTTTTTGCGGGCATGTTCCAATGTATGTATAAGCCATTTATGACCGGGGTACAGCATTTCATTGTGAGCCAGAATAAGCCTTCCTCCAAACAGGATCAGATTCATGACCGACTGACGCAGCAGATAGGGTTCTTCCGTTACAAAAGCTTTGCAGCATTCCTGATACCATGCTTCGAATTGGGCATAAAAACGATTGATATTGTCCTGCTTTTGCTGAAAAGGATATTCCGTAATATCATTGATCCGACTTCGCAGATCAGATAATCGCGAGAATACAATCACTACTTCCATAAATGCAGCCCGTGCAGGCTCGCTGCCAAAGCGCGCGACTTTGTCCATATATCCCGGTGAAATGTACCTCCCGGTTATGCCCTGAACGGCAGCACCATTCTGATCGACCTCCCGGTAGTGTAAAGATCCTTTTTGCAGACGCTGTTCGAATTCCTCATCCGTAATGATAATCATGACTTCCGGCCCTGCCGCCTCGCTTGTCGTGCTGTATATTTCAGTGCCTCTCAGCAGAACTCCCAATATGGAAGGATGCTTCTGCAGATGTTCACTCCATTTCGATAAATTACCCGAAAAAATACTCATAAAGACCTCCTTCTATCTTTCTTCTAATTGATAATGATTATCATTATTAATTATTAAAATCATTGTATATGAACATCCCCTGTTTTGGCAAGGGATTGTGAGCAGAATGTGTCTAATTACAGAGCTGATCCGTTGATATTTTGTAACAAAACTCTTTATAGCCCATACAAAACAGGCCTTATCGCTGTGGATAAGACCTGTTGTACATACATTTGAAAATAAACTAATTGCTAATTAGCGGATCAGATCTGAATGCTAAACGTGTAATCAGGCTTTGGGATGAATCATTTTGGATGGATCAACGTACTCGTTGAACTGTTCTTCGGTCAGCAATCCACTTTGAAGAGTCGCTTCCTTGAGTGACAGCCCTTTCTTATGTGCATGCTTGGCAATTTTCGCTGCATTCTCATAACCGATATGCGGATTGAGTGCTGTAACCAGCATCAAAGAGTTATCCAGATTATGCTGAATTTGCTCTGTATTCGCTTCAATACCAACCGCGCAGTGATCATTGAACGATACAATGGAATCAGCCAGCAGCTGCACCGATTGCAGGAAATTGTAGATGATTACTGGCTTGAACACATTCAGTTCAAAGTTACCCTGGCTGGCTGCAAAACCAATCGTAGCATCATTACCCATCACCTGAGTCACTACCATCGTCATCGCCTCGGATTGGGTCGGATTGACTTTACCAGGCATGATAGAACTACCAGGCTCGTTGGCAGGAATCGTCAGTTCACCCAGACCGCTGCGTGGGCCGCTTGCCAGCCAGCGCACATCATTGGCAATTTTCATTAGATCGGCTGCCAGTGCTTTCAGCGCACCATGAGCATATACCACTTCGTCATGACTGGTCAGCGCATGGAACTTGTTTGGCGCCGAGACAAACAGCTTGCCAGTCAGTTCGGAAATATTGGCTGCGACCAGACGTCCAAAGTCCGGATGGGCATTGATACCTGTACCTACTGCTGTACCACCAATCGCCAATTCCTTCATTTCTGCTGTGCTGGTATTAATCATACGGCTGCTCTTGTGCAGCATAGTCTCCCAGCCACTGATTTCCTGACCCAATGTCAGCGGAGTAGCATCCTGCAGATGAGTACGTCCAATTTTGATCAGATCCATAAACTCTGTAGCCTTTTGCTGCAACGTCTCCTGGAGACGGGCAATAGCTGGCAGCAGGATATCTTCGACAGCCAGTACACCTGCTACATGCAGTGCAGTCGGGAATGTATCATTGGAGCTCTGGGACATGTTCACATCATCATTGGGATGAAGGCGCTCGGTTTTTCCAGCTTCCTCGAGCAGCTGATTACCACGGTGGGCAATTACTTCATTCACATTCATGTTGGACTGGGTACCGCTGCCTGTCTGCCATACGACGAGCGGGAAATGCTCATCCCATTTTCCTGTCAGAATCTCATCGGCTGCCTTAACAATAGCCTCGGATTTGTCGGCTGACAGTTTACCCAGCTTTTCATTCGCCAGAGCGGCGCTTTTCTTGAGAATGGCAAAAGCATAAATAACCTGAATCGGCATGCGTTCTCCACCGATTTTGAAATTTTCTTTGCTGCGCTGTGTCTGTGCTCCCCACAATTTATCGGCAGGGACATTAATTTCACCAATTGTATCCTTCTCCACACGGTATTCCACTTGAGTGAATCCTCCTTTGGATCGAATCATCTGTAATTGTTGTAATCAATTCGTTTATGAACCTCTATAATTGTAACGCTTACATACTCTAAAAATCCACCAATTTTGTATAAATGTGACCATTCTGCTGTATCCGGCAAATTGCAAAATCATTGCATCTTGTCTGCTGCCGTTTTTCATTCCATATTGGACCTGAATTGGACATGATCCGTTTAATCGGGAATACACCAGTCAATCGGCTGCATACCATGTGATTCCAAAAATGCATTGGCTTTGGAAAATGGCCGACTGCCAAAAAAGCCCCGATGTGCAGATAGTGGACTCGGATGCGGTGAAGTAATAACAAAATGCTTATTACGGTCAATCTGAGCTCCCTTGCGCTGCGCATGGCTGCCCCAGAGAATAAATACCACCGGTTCCTCCCTTGTATTCACAGCTTCCACCACACGGTCTGTAAAGGCCTCCCAGCCTTTGTTCTGATGCGAAGCAGCCTGGCCTCTGCGCACTGTGAGTACAGCATTCAGCAGCAGTACACCCTGCTCTGCCCAATGAATCAGTGAGCCATGCGCCGGTACTGGACAACCCAGGTCCTCATGCAGCTCCTGATAAATATTATGTAGAGAAGGCGGTACAGATACACCAGGTTTGACCGAGAAACTGAGTCCATGTGCCTGCCCCGGTCCATGATACGGATCCTGTCCGAGAATAACTACCCTTGTCGAAGCGAGCGAAGTATAATGCAGCGCATTATAGATATCGTACATATCCGGGTAGATTGTCTGGGTGCGATATTCCTGAGCCAGAAATTGCCGTAGTTCCAGATAGTATGGCTGACTCAGTTCCGACTCCAGCACCTCTGCCCAGTCATTGCGAAAAATCGTTTTGCTCATGCGTAGACTCCTTTGCCATGCAGATTGCAAATAACAGTATTCAAGGTTGTAGATTTCTTCTATGTATTATTAAAACATATACGGCCGAATTCCAAAAGCACACACACAAACAGCCCTTTCTCTCCAAGAAAGGACTGTCCAGTATAACCATTTATTCAGCAAAAATTACAGACGGGATTTGAGGAACGTATCCATGAACTTTTTGAAATCACGGCTCACTGTATTAAGATTGCTAACCACGGTGCTGAATTCATTAACCAGCTGTGCCTGTTCATTTGACGATACGGCAATAGCAGAGATTTCTTTTTCCATTTGCAAAATGGACTGCTGTACGCCTCCCAGTGAGCTCTCGATATTCTGGGTAGCATTTTTGGTATCGACAGACAATTTACGTACTTCGGAAGCAACAACGCCGAATCCGGCACCAGCTTCGCCAACACGGGCAGCTTCAATAGCAGCATTCAGTCCAAGCAAGTTGGTTTGTTCCGAGATTTCACGGATAAATCCGGCTACCTGATTGACTTCTTTGGAGTTTTCTACTGCTTTGCTGGTATTGCTCTGGATCTCCGCAGTTGTAGCAGACAGCTGTTGGGATTGCGCTGCAATCAATTGGACCATATCGCTCAATTGATTACTGATTTTCTCGATTTCTACGGTTACATTCGACATAAAGTCATTATGCTGCAGCGTGTAAGCTGAAGCGATGGCTCCGACGATATTGCCTTTTTTGTCCTTCAGTGGCACAGATGTAGCATCAAGTGCAAACCCGTAAGCCGATGCCGGTACACGATTGACAGAGATTTTACCATTGCGAAGCGCATTATTGAGGTTAACATCATCTGGAGAGATTGCTGTCCCTTTTAACTTTAGATCTAATTCCTTGGCTGGTTTGTAATATTTGAATTCTTTGAGATCTGTTACGCCGAGCATCAGATCGTCGCCAACGACATGTTCAAAATATTTCATACATTCGACAACCATATCCACAATATTCATTTCATTACCGGAAGCAAATTCCTGGGATTCGTTTTTATAATTCATAGCCATCTGTTATTCATTCCTCCATCATATATGCTTATATCCTGTCAGCTGTGCCTACCTCGAATAGAATCAGGCGATCTGGCTGCTGTTTGGATTCGATAAAATAGCCCTTAATTTAATTTCGTCCGCACGGGATCATAAATGAATAGCTAAGACATTAAAGTTTAGGTTTTGAGTCATTGCTCTACACATCCAAATAGGCAAATTCGACTATGGATACCGCTTTCAAAAATGGACACGCCGGGAACAGGTTTTAGCTGGTTAAAAATGTATAGGACTTTATATGTAATCTTGCATGCACATCCCGTTACTTTACTGTAGAACAATACTTTTAAGTAAAAGTATTTACTTTTTAATTCGATATGAATGTTTTATCATATGCCATTTACACGCGTACAAAATCATTTACACAGCGATAAAGTAAAAAAAATAAAAATATTTTTTATCTCTTTTGAAAGTCTCATTTTGACATTAATAATCGTTTTTTGCTACTATATGTTGATTATTCAAATAGATAAAATCAACATATCGGTTTGGTTTTATCTTTGAATGATTGTAAAGCGAAGGTCAAAACCTGTTGGACCCATTGTGTGAAGTTTGGAATTGTGGTAAAAACTAAATATAGTAATAATTTTCAAGCGATTTGTACGGACAAATAAACATCTGGTATTGGGTGTACATATGTATGGTAATGGGTAATGTACACATATGCATCTCCCGATAGCGCAGTTGATGATGTCGCTGGCAAGTTGCAATTATGCTTAGGCGCTATACACTATATATATCTACTGAGGAGGAAAAGAGAAATGAAATTTTTCTTGGACACAGGTAACATTGAGGAAATTAAACGTATTGCCCGCTTGGGAATCGTAGACGGTGTAACCACTAACCCTTCCCTGATCGCCAAAGAAGGTCGCGTATTTAAAGATGTAATCGACGAGATCTGTGCAATCATCGACGGACCAGTAAGTGCTGAGGTTGTTAGCCTTGATGCTGAAGGTATGTTGAAAGAAGCTCACGAGATTGCAAAATGGGCACCAAACATCGTTATCAAACTGCCTATGACTGAAGAAGGTCTGTATGCTTGTAATCAGCTTTCCAAAGAAGGCATCAAAACAAACGTAACACTGATCTTCACACCTGCTCAAGGTCTGATGGCTGCCAAAGCTGGCGCTACATTCATCAGCCCATTCGTAGGCCGTCTGGATGATATCGGTATCGATGGTATGCAGCTCATCCGTGACCTGCGTCAAATCCTGGACACTTATGGTCTGAAATCCGAAATCATCGCAGCAAGTATCCGTAACCTGGAGCATGTAAGAGAAGCAGCACTGGCTGGTGCACACATCTCTACAATCCCTGGTACACTGGTACCTACACTGTGGAAACACCCACTGACAGATAGCGGTATCGAGCGCTTCCTGAAAGACTGGGAAACTGTTCCACAAGCAAAAGAAGCAGTAAAAGAAGAAGCAGGATCCAAATAAGTAAATTTTTATTTAAAAATGTAACTTATTGGATCTCACCTTCCGATATAGTATATATGAAACCACACACCAAAAGCGGGAATCGTAATGATTCTCGCTTTTTCTATTGATAATTTTAGTTGCATTAATTATAATTGCATTAACATCTATTTTATTTAAGTTACTTATTATTTAAAATGTAATGCTTATTTCGAACAATCTAATGCTTATCCTGAAAGGAGCTGTAGTATGAAAGAACTGGATTCGATCGGATTCCTGCTGGGCAGCACATACCGCAAAGTAAGTAATATGTTTGCGAGCCGGCTCAAAGAATACGATATTACACCGGAGCAATGGAGTATCCTCTACTATATCTGTGCACGTGAAGGAATGAATCAGAAAGAGCTCGCTTCCCATGCATATAAGGATCAGCCGACCACTGCACGTATTCTCGACGTACTTCATCGTAAAAATCTGATCCGCAAGGAAATTGATCCACAGGATCGCCGGGCTTTTCTCGTGTATCCCAATGCAGAAGGTCGTCAACTGATGGAAAAAGCACATGAGATTGAAAAAGAACACAATGACAAGATCGCTTCGATGGTCACCCCGGAGCAAATGAACGAGCTGCACGAGCTGCTGCGAGAACTTCGGTCCCGTCTGGAAGAAAATCCGAGTCATCTGGAATAGAGAAATGGAGAGAAATAAATACTATGGAACAAATGGAACGCACCAATCTGGCCCAATCGACTACAGAGCAGCAGGATTCTCCTGTTGCTCGTCTATGGACCAAAGAATTTTTGATACTGACTGCCTGTAATCTGCTTGTTTTTCTGAATCTGCATATGATTCTGTCTTCTCTTCCGCTGTATATGCGCGAGCATTTTCATGCGGGAGATTTTTATGTAAGTCTCTGTACCAGTTTGATGGCATTGGCTGCTATTATTTCCCGTCTTTTCTCTGCCCGAGCGCTAGAACTGGGCAAACGCAATATTATTCTGTTCGGTGGTCTGGCTATCGCGCTGTTCGGAACGGTCGGTTATTATTTTAGCGCGACTATTATTGCCTTACTGGTAATGCGCGTTATTTTTGGATTTGGCTTCGGAATGTACAGCACCACTTTCCCTACAATGGTATCGGATATTATTCCGCGTAACCGTATGGGTGAAGGCATGGGCTATTTTGGATTGTCTACGACCATTTCCATGTCGATGGGACCACTGATCGGGATGTGGATCGAAAAGCAATATGGATTTACTCCGCTGGTCGCGCTAGGTTCGTTATTTATAATTATTCTGTTTCCACTGGCCTATAAGCTAATTGCCGGACAGAAAAAGCAGGCGCGTATAGCAGCGGATTCGCTCGCAGCCGAGACGGTCTCTTTACCTGCCGAACCGAAGCGGCCAGCCTCCAAGTTCGAGAAAAAGCTGTTGCTTCCGAGTCTGCTGAATTTCCTTATGTCGCTTACCTATGGTGGTCTGGTGAGCTTTATCGCTCTGTTTGGCGGAGAAGCCGGCATTGCCAATCCGGGATACTTTTTCCTGTTTAATGCCCTGGCAGTGGTGCTTGTTCGTCCTTTCTCCGGTAAAATCTATGACAGCAAAGGCCCCAAAGCATTGGTGGTTCCAGGTGCGGTTATGCTGATCCTTGGTCTGGTATTGTTGTCCTTTGCCCATTCTACGCTTGGTCTGTTCGGCGCAGCACTCTGCTATGGGATAGGCTGGGGCGCCCTGCAGCCAACGATGCAAACCTGGATGATTCAGGTAGTCAGTCCTCATCAACGCGGCATGGCCAATGGTATGTTCCTGAACTCACTGGATCTGGGAGTAGCGCTCGGTGCCATGATTCTGGGTACGGTAGCGAGCCTGACCAGCTACACTTCGATGTACCGCTTCTCTGCGTTGTTTATCGTACTGTATATCGTAGTTGGTATTCTGTATATGGTCAAAGCAAAAGGGACACCTGCTCAGAGTCAGAATGTGCATATCAAAGTTAAATAAAACAACCTGATCCTCTCAAGAAGCTGCAACCGTGCTGCGATACATGCTAATCATTCTTCAGTGCTATTGTCAGTTTCGCCCAGAAAAAAGAAGCCAGCCGACTCCCTCCCTGTCTTTACAGCAAAGCAGACGATCATCGTGGATTTCATTTATACCCTCTCCTTTATCTGAATGCAGGGTTAGTATAAAATGAACTCAAACCAAAAAACGTATGCACGATGTGAAAGATACGATCAGGGAGGATAGCGCAGCGATGAGTATGACCGAATACAAAGGAAAAGTGAAAAATATTCAAGATACGCCTTTTGGATATACACTGTCTGTAATTGGCGGCAAATGGAAGATGGTTATTCTGTATCTGATTGCTGAGAATGAGACGATCCGATTCAATGATCTGCATCGGCAGGTCGGAACCATTACCTACAAAATATTAAGCGCCCAGCTTAAAGAACTGGAAGCCGATGGACTGGTATTACGCAAGGAATATCCACAGATCCCTCCCAAAGTAGAGTACAGCCTGACTGATAAAGCGATGACCCTGCTGCCTGTGTTGGAAGGGTTATGCGAATGGGGCGCTCGCAATCAAGATTGCTGACAAGAATGCAGCATTCGGCTATTTCTTCTCACAATAGATATTATTACTGCACTATACAAAAAAGGACTTCGATGTATAAACTGTACCCTTTGTAAAG